>NZ_JAOCHX010000016.1:0-61882 GCF_029843245.1 Empedobacter sp. GD03739
GACTCCGACTTCAAAACTTGCTAATTTTTCGGCTGGTAAAATTTTCTTGAACGCATGAGCTCCGAAAGCGCCTAATATAACCGCCGTCATTCCGTATAATGAAGCAATTGTCAACACAAGATTTTTCATAAATTATCTCTTTTTATTTTATTCAGATTTCTTTTTTCCGGCAACAAAATCTTTCAGATAATATGGCTCGAAATACGCAACATCTTCAAATGATTTTTGGTTAAATTTTTCTTCCGCAACACGAATCATATCTTTTGCCGATGGAAAAGTTTGTATAAACGTAGCATCTAAATGCGCTAAAACTTCTTGACATTTTTCTGCTCCATCACCCACAAAAATAATTTTCTTTCCTTTCAATTCTTCAAAAGAAGTTTCATCGATTACTTTAGCTTCTGTTTCTGTTAACTGATTTCCTTGCTTATCAAACAAAGCTGTATAGACTTCCATTCGTCTTGCATCAATCATCGGAATGATATAATCGACCTCTTGATTCAATTGTGATTCCGCCAAAATTTGCAACGAATTAATTGCCATAAGTGGAATATCAGATCCATATGCAAAACCTTTGGCAGACGAAACGCCAATACGCAAACCTGTGTAAGAACCTGGGCCTTTTGAAACACAAACCGCCTCTATATCTTTCCAATTTATTTGCGCGCCTTCCACGCACCAATCCACAAACTGATTCAGTTTTTCACCATGTGCATAATTTTCATCACTTTCTTCAACCAAACATAGTTGAACGCCATCTTTAGCAATCGAAACCGAACAATTTTTTGTTGAAGTTTCTAAATTTAAGATTGTTGCCATGTTGCAAAGATACACAAGGAAAATTGATGTATAAAGTTTGAATTTATGATTTTAGAATAGATTTAGAAATATTTATTACACTCTGAAACTCTTTTATGAAAATAATTTTCAATAATTTGATTAATATTTTCTCTATTTACTTCATTTAACCTCTATTTTCCTTCCAACGTTATTGGAACGCCAGCATAGAAATCTAATACTTTTTGTTTGAAAATGTAATTGTATTTCGCTTGCAACATTTGCGATTCTGCAACCATCATATCATTACGCGAACGGTTAAAATCGTATTGATTAATGACTCCTGCATTATACGATTTTTGTGCAAAATCGTATGAAATTTTCGCATATTTTACCGCTTCTTTCGACGAGTCGTATGACGCATAAGAACTATTTACTTCGAAATACGCAGATTGAACATTTTTCAGCACATCTTGTTTCGATTGTAGAAGGTCAACTTTTGCTAAATCCTCGTTGATTAATGCTTTCTGAATATTAATTTTATAGGAATATTGATTCCAAATTGGAATAGTCACACCAACTCCAAAAACACCTGTTACATTATGTCCTAATTGCTCTAATAATGCATCTTGACGTAATCTTTTATTGAAATATTGTAGATAATTCGTTCCGAAATTGAAACTTCCTGTCACTTTTGGAAATAATGAAGTTCGCGCGATTTGAGTTTCTTTCGCAGCAACATCAATTTGCAATTCGGCATGTTTTACAGAAGGCTGATTTTGATAAGCCGTTTCTACCACATCATCCAAATTATACAATTGAGACGTTACATTATCTGGAATTTTGACATCAGTTACAGCAAAATTTCGGTAATCATTTAATTGCAACAACATCGCTAAATTGAACAATGCACGCTCTATTTCGATTTGTGCATTTACCACTTCACGTGTATTTGTCGCGACTTCAGATTCAGATTGAGCAACAACAGATTGAGCTACTGAACCAGCTTTGAATTTCTTTTGATTTTGATCCAATAATTGTTTCGAAATAGTTAGATTTCCTACTGCAACTTGTTTCAATTCTTTGTTCAATAAAACCGCCAAATAATAATTTGCAACTTGTAACGAAATATCATTTATCGTCATCGCAGTTTGTACTTTCGACGCTTCTAATTCCAAAGCAGCTTTGTCTTTATTCAATTGAACAACTCCACCATTGTAAATATTGATGCTAGATTGTACGCCAAATGAATGCGCAAATTGATAATATCCCTTTTCTATTGTTGGATTATAAGTTCCGATTGTAAAGTTAGTATCTACATAACCCGAAACCGTTGGCAACCAAGCGTTATAGGTTAATTCTAAATTTTTATTAAAAATTTCTTGGTTGATGGTATTCTGTTGAACAGTCAAATTATTTTTCGAAGCATATTCAATACATTTTTCAATTGTCCATCCTTCTTGGGCAAACGAAGGAAGAGAAGTAATAAATAGTAAAGTAAAAAATAATTGTTTCATAGACTATTCTTGTCAGAAAATTAAAGATATAAAATAAGTCGAATTTCTAACCAAAATGTTACGAAATTCGACTTAAAGTTTTTATTTGGTTAAAATCTTAACCTTTAATTTTTGAAGCAATTGCGAATTCTTCTGCAAAAGCAGCGATTCTTTCTGCAACTTCTTTTTCCTCTGTTGCTCTTTCGTAAGAACTAGACATTGAAATTAAAATTTGGTGAAAGAAACGTTTCATATCATCTTGTGTCATTTCTTTTGTCCACAAATCGATACGCAAAGCCTCTTTTGCTTTATCATCCCAAACAGAAAGTAACATTGCTTTTGTTTCTTCGTGACTAATTCCACCGTCTGGTGCATTCCAAGTCATTTTTTCTGGTACGTGATTTTCGTCCAATTCAATCTCTACCGTAATATTTGTTGTTCTCATAACTTCTAATTATTAGTTTATTTCACAAAATGGTAAACTTTACCATCAATTGTTTTTGTTGTATAATTTGTTGAATTATTACTTTCTAAAGCTGGCTTATATTTAGAATCTTTGAAGATTTTTTGACCATCCATATCATCTAACAAAGCTTTCAATTCTACCTTCGGATTCTCTTTCATGTATTGGCGAATAATTTGCAAACCAATCCAAGCCGCAATTCTTCCTGGAGAATCTTGTTCTATTTCATTATTAAATTTTGAAAATGGACTAACTGCTAAAAAGCGTTTATCCAAAGAAGCATCTGAACTGAATACATAATTTTGCTCCACAAAAAAGTTCCAAATTTGACCTTCGTTCTCAATACACCACTGAATTTGTTCTGGCGTGTAACCAACTTTATATTCGTCTGGTGTATCTGTTAACAATGCATCTTGCAAAATCAATTTCTTCCCTTCATAAATCATTTTATCAATAAATAATTGATTTCTTGGGCTAAATGTTACCACATCATTCGCAATCGCATCAACAGCTTGAGAAGGCAAACGATTAAGATCTAAATTTGTGCGTAAATAACGTTCTACGCCAATGCTATCATACAATTTATTCTTTGGTCCCAAATACGCATCCATCGCAATAAACATCAAGCCAGATTGCTGGCTAAACATCACTGGATAATCTATATTTTGCAAACCTGATGAATAAGTATAAATCGTCGGAATTTTATATTCTGGAAAATAAAATTGGTAACGTTGAAACATCGGCGTTAACGATTGATTTAAGTTTTTAAAATCTCCAAAAACCTTTCGAGATTGTCCATAAATACTCAACTCTTCTTTATTACGACGTTGACTTTCCCATACGTCATCCGCAGTTTTTGCATCAAAAAAGAAAGGATAATCTTTTCGTAAAGCCGCTAAAGGAATCGAATCGTTAAAAAAATCTTGGCTGATATCATGAATATTCAACTGAACATTTTGTTCTTTGACATCCACTTCCCACGATTTTTCTTTTTTGCACGCAGTAAATAAAATTAAACTCGCAAAAGCTAAGCCATATACAAATTTCATTGCTTGGTTATTTAGCTAACAAAAATAGTAAAATAATCTGTAGTATTTTCAACCCTAATTTTTTTCATAATCTGCTATCTTTGAAATAAATTATTAAACTATGCAAACTGAAAAAGTTGTAGAATATATTGTTTCTTGGTTGAAAGATTATTTGGAAACAGCGCACCAAAAAGGCTTTGTGATTGGAATTTCGGGCGGAATTGATTCGGCTGTAACCTCAACGCTTTGTGCAATGACAGGTTATCCTTTGCTTAATTTGGAAATGCCAATTCATCAAGAAAAAAATCAAGCGGATAGAGCAAAACGTCATATTGAATGGTTAAAAAATAAGTTTTCGTCGCCAATCGATTCGATAGAAGTTGATTTAACCTCAACTTTTGACGCAATGGTTTCGGCTTTACCAGAAACAGAAACGACGGATAAAGTGAATTTAGCTTTGGCCAATACACGTTCTCGTTTGCGTATGGCAACGCTTTATTATTTTGCTGGTTTACACAATTATTTGGTTGCAGGAACTGGAAATAAAGTTGAAGATTTTGGCGTTGGTTTTTATACAAAATATGGTGATGGCGGTGTAGATCTTAGTCCTATTGCTGATTTAATGAAATCGGAAGTGTATAAAATTGCTGAGTTTTTAGGTATTAATACAGATATTCAAAAAGCAAAACCAACCGATGGTTTGTTTGGCGATGATCGTTCAGATGAAGATCAATTAGGAGCAAATTACGATGAATTGGAATGGGCGATGAAAGCGAAAGAAGCTGGAAAAACTGCAAATGAATTTGAAGGTAGAGAAAAAGAAGTATTCGAGATTTATTCGAGATTAAATCGTATTAACCAACACAAGATGGTTCCAATTCCGATATGTGATATTCCTGAGGAGTTGATGAAGTAAGTTGCGGTAAGCGGTAAGCGGTAAGCGGTAAGCGGTAAGCGGTAAGCGGTAAGCGGTAAGCGGTAAGCGGTAAGCGGTAAGCGGTAAGCGGTAAGCAAAATTAATTTTTTCAATATAAAAGCAAGCGAAAGATTGCTTTTTTTATTTTGATGTGGTGTTGAAACGAGTTCAATATGACTTACGTATAAATGTCATTCTGAATAAAACGTTAGTAGAATGAAGAATCAAAGATTCCTCCCAACGTCGGAATGACATTTTCTTAGTTTACATTTGAATAAGTCAAAAAGATAAGAAAAACAAAAAACTCAGTATTTCTACTGAGTTTTTTTATGTTGTAAATAATAGGTTATTGTAATGTAAGCAAGGGTGATTCCCGATAGGTTTGCCATTAAATCAACAAAATCAAAACTACGATGAAGTGAAGTTAAAACGCCTTGTAAAATTTCGATGAGGAAACTTACCAAAAACGGAATTATCATCAAGCGTAGGTTTGTTAATTTGTATGCGACAAATAACAAAATCGTCATCATCCCAAACATTCCACAATGTACTATTTTATCAAAATTATCAATCTTAAAAAAGATTCCTAATTCTTCGATTGTACTTAATTTAGAGAAATTTTCTTGTGGAAGTAGCGTCAGATAAAACACCAACGCTACATATGCAAAAAATATTATTTTCTTTGTCTTATGCACCGATTAATTCTCCGTAAGCAGCTGCATCTAATAAAGTATCTAATTGAGAAGCATCTTCAATTTTAACTTTGATAATCCACCCTTTTCCGTAAGGATCAGTATTGATTAATTCTGGCTCACCTTCTAATTCAGTGTTAAATTCTACAACTTCACCGCTAATTGGCATAAATAAGTCAGAAACTGTTTTTACTGCTTCTACTGTTCCAAATACTTCTTCTTGACCTAAAGTTTCTCCTTCTGTTTCTACGTCAACATAAACAATATCTCCTAACTCTCCTTGTGCGAAAGCTGTAATACCGATTGTTGCTACATCTCCTTCTACAGAAATCCACTCGTGATCTTTACTGTACTTTAAATTGTTTGGAATGCTCATAATGTTTGTTTTATTGTTTTTTAATTTCCGAATGTAAAGGTAGCACTAAATCCGGCACGAATTTGAGAAATTGGAAAAGCTGTTGAAATTTTATATTTACTCATCATCTGATCCCAATAGAATCTCAAGTTCAAATTCTTACTCACGTTATAATCTGCTGTCAACTTAAACGTCATAATTCGCTGTCCACCTGTAATTTGCGAATCTCCATAAATACTTGTTGGTACGTTTGGATTTTGTACGTCATCAAAGTTATAAATTACTTTTCGAATTGTTGTTTGATTATCTCTTAAAGAAAAATCTCCACGAATATTTAAGTCTCCTTTGATTGTTTTCTGATTTCCTTGGTAACGAATTTTCATTTTGAAATCTTTAAAAATATATCCAAATCCAACAATATATTCAGATCCATAATCTTCTGTATACGTATAATTTGTTGTACTTAATGATAACAAACGATCTCTGTTATATTGCGCACGCAATTGCATACTGTTACGGAATGTTAAATCTACTCCAATCAATGGCGAGAAAGATTCGATCATCGTAACGGCTCCATATAAATTCTGTGTATAGTAATTTCCATTTTCATCTTTACCAGTCACTTGTCCGCCACCCATAATTCCTGTATCTAACATAAAGTTTGGATTCGACTGAATTCCTGTTGTTGTATAAGTCGAATTATATGAACTCGAAATCTCAACATTATCAAAATATTTATTAATAATTGGAACAGATTTCAATCCTGTGTACGTTACGCGCCAGTTCGGAACCGGAATAGAACGATTGTATCCTAACTTAGACGAACCTGCATCTTTTCCTTGCACCGCCGCTAAAAAGGCTGGTAAAAGTACATCAGAACTTCTTGCATTAAATCCTTCGTAATAACCCAATCCATCTTTATTTCCGCTACCTCTTTTTTGTGCTAATCGCTCAGAAATAGTTTTAGTATTTGTTAGGAATTGCTCAAAAATTGCATCTCCATCTTTGAAAGCTGTTTTGATATTTACGGTCGAAATATTAAGATTTGCTAATTCATCAATGTAAGGATTTTCGACTGCTAAATTGAATCCTGAATGATAAATACGACGATCTTTTGTACGTTTTGCACTCAAATCAATTCGTAAATCTGGAATCGGCTCAATTAAAGCAGTTCCATTAAAATCAGAACCTTTTGTAATTTGATATGCATCTGTCATCAATTCATCGCCAACAATCAATCCTCTTTCAACCAATTGACGTTTGATATCGAATTGTGTTCCATAAACAAAACCTAAACTTGGTCCATTTTTACCATCAACACCAAAGAAACCTGGCTCATACAATAATCCTGGAATTACTGCTCCATTTGTTTGATTAAATGTAAAATTAGCGCGTTTCAACGATGATAAAACCATCCAACCATAATCTTTTGCTGTAAATTTATGTTTGAATTTGTATGCTGTTTTCTTGTTTGTACGACGTTTCTTAGAGAATAAAGTTGTGTAAACTGTATTCAACGAATCTATTTCTGCTCGACGTCCTTTTAAGATCGAATCGTAACGTTTATATCCTTTAAATTCTGGATAAAATTTTGCAAAATCTAAATCTCCCATCAAGTTGATCGAATTCGAGTTTTGAGCTGTACCTCTACCTAAATTCGCAATTCGTGTTGATGTAGAACCATCAGGATTTGTAACTTCTGTCTCAAAATTTCTGTAAGCTGTAGAAGTTGCAATCCAGTTATAATTCGAAGTAAATCTAGCTTCAACATTCATCCAATTTAAATATGGGAAGAATTTTAAAGGTAATTTATAATTCACCTGAAATTGTTGATCATACTGAACTGGACGTCCAATTGTGAACATATTTTGCCAAATCATATCTTGATCTGCACGCTGGAAAGTTGTTCCATCATTCAACGTCATTGTCGAAGATGTTAAATCTAAACGCAACGATTTTGTCAAATCAAAACCTAAATTATATTGCCAATTGAACAAGAAATTGTTACTATATGTCGGACGAATTAAACTCGATGAGCTTCCTCCACCTAAATATTGACTGATATCTCGATATTGTCTTTCACTGTAGGTACGCGCAATCTCTGTACGGAAAGAGAAACGTGTTGGCAAAGGATTCACATTAAATTCACGAATAAATTGTAAATATTTTCCTGATTCCTCTTTTGGTTGAACCGCACGCCATTTTTTGAAAGGCTCGTACGATTTTCCTCTAAATCCGTAATTATAATTAATCGACGCTCTTAATTGTTGGTTGATGTTATATTGCGTGTAAATATCACGGTAATAATTATCCGAATACATCATCGAAACTGAAAAGTTAGATGGATCATAGAAACGAACAGGGTTGTTGTTATTTGTTGATCTAACTTTTCGAATATTATTAAAAGCAAAACTTTTGAACTGCGTATAAGTACGAACAACTTTTTCTAATTCAGCTTTATTAGGCGCTTCATCAAAAATAATATCATTGTCTAATGGATTATATTTTGGATCGACAAAACTTTCCTGAATTGTAAAATCGAACGGAATTTCCATTCCCCATTTCTTTGGTAAGAATTTGTCTAATTTTACTTGTGCATTCAACGCATATTGTAATGATTCGTCCTGATTACGATTTGCAGGACCTTGATCTATCGCACCAAAACCTACAGAACTTGTGCTTCCAGAAACTTGTACATTCGCAAAATCACCTAAATTGAACTGCACATTTGCTGAAGCTGCATAACCACCTTGGTTATCAATTTCGCTTAAACGAAGTTCATTTACCCAAAGTAAAACTTCTTTATCAGACGGTCCAGAAGTGTTACGAACCCCAATCATAATTGAAGAGACATTACCCAATGTTGGACGACCTTTTACATAAACCGTTTTGTTTGGATTCTCTTGATCAAAAGCAAAATTGAAACGTTGCAATGTACTGAAACCATCAGCATCCCTTTGTTTTTTAGCATCTGTAAACAAATCTGTATTCAGATCGATAAAGTTTTCATCTGGCCAAACTGTGCTTTCTGTTGCAGAACTTTGTGGCGTATATTTCAACGGCATTTCATATTCATAGTAATTATCTGTATAATCACTACCTACACGAATAAATAATTTTGTACCATTATCAATCGCATTTGACGCTCTATCTAATAAGTTTTGAGCAGATACAAACATTTGCAACTTTTTGTATCGACGCAAATCTAAATTTGTATTCTTAAAAATAGCTTTTGAAGTACTTCCTGGTTTAAACTTCGCTTTCAATGTCATCGAAGCTTCGTTCTGAGATTGATATCCCGTTGTTCCTTGTGTTTGTTCACGATAAACTCCAGGAGGAATCATATAACGAGGACGATCTGTACCATTTCGTTCGATACTTACCTCACCAATTTCTAAATCATCAATATTTTTATCCTCCTCATAACCTTCTTGATTACTAATGATATAAGGATAAATGTTTTTTGTATAACGACGCCATTCAGAACGAACTAAATCAAAAGTACCAAAACGTAGAGTTGTTTCTTCCTCGAAACCTCGCATCACCATACGCATAAAACGAGCAGCTGTTAACACACTTTCTGCTTGTGCAATAGACGCATCATTGTTTAACTCTTCTACTCCATCTCCGTCAAGATCTAAATCAAAGTTATCAACAGGAATACGAACTTGATACCATTTTACATCATGTTTCGTTTTGTCTGGAAATTCTCCCTGAACCGTTTTTCTTGCAACAATAAATTTATTGTTTGGATCTTCTAACGTTTGACGGTTAATTTTTAATGTATACTGATTATAGTTTTCTGTCTGATCTAAATTGAAATCACCATTAATATCTTCTGTATCTGGCGTTAAAGATGATGCATGTAAAGGATTATCAGTTGAATTATTTCCTTGTGGATTTCTGAAATAACGGTAACGATCTTGAACCGTATTCCCGATTGATGCACCTCTAAAGCGATCATCTAAGAAGAATAAATAATTATCATTTGCAGGATCTAATTCTCCTGTCACTAAATTATTACTCGTAATTCCATAACGTTGCGCTTCTTCCTCATCTGTTAATCCATTATAACCCAAATCTTGTTGTTTTCGGGCAGCTCCTTCCGTATCAAAAGCATATAAAATTGGATTTAACTGAGGTGTTAATCCCCATTTAGAAGCAACAGTCGCCGCACCATTTCCAGAATGAGGCAATCCATTTTCGTACATCATTTCGCCGTCTTTTAAGACATCTTCCGAAACATTTCCTAAATGTACCAATAGCTCTCCTTCTCCACCTTTTCCATCTGCATAAGGATCCATCATCCAAAACTCGATGTATTCCACATTCGAATCTTTGAAGTTAGAAACTGAAATAGGACGCATAATTGCTCCCCAGTTTTTCGTATCTACTGCATTTGGATTAACATTATAAGGTCCACGTTCTTGCGGATAGAATGTCATATCTAATGTGCTGATGTATGAATTTGTACCAGCCATTACATCACGTTGATCAAAAAGCTCTTTTAACTTAATGCGACGTGCCATGTGTGTTGACATTTGTTGATCTGTTAAAGGCGAACTTCCTCCCATTCCATAAAAACGCGGATCAATAGAATACCATGATAACATACGACGACCATTGTTGAATGATAAATCGTCATTTTTCATTCCATTTGGGAAGAACGGGTGGTAACCAGAAGCAGAATATCCAGCAGGTTTTCCTGGTGTTGATCCAAATTTCCATGAACCAACATCTAATAAACTAATGCGCGATTGTGCATCTTCGAAATCGTCTATATAAGAATAACCTCCTGTCACTTTGTTCATTCCTGGCATCAAATAAGCTGCCTCTGCCTGAACGCTAATGTTCGACATTTGGTCCGTTTTGATTCCCGGAATTTTATTTGTTAAACGAGTTAACCACTCAGCTTCTGAGTTATATTGTGTATTAAGTCCAACAATTGTGTTATTCACAGGTTCTGAACCAAATTGTGTTTTTTGCGTAACTGGACGTTCTTGGTAATTAATTAAAGTTCCGCCTAACATAAACTTATCACTAAATTTATGCTCGACATTAATTCCCATGAAACGTTTTTTCTGTAAATTAAATGTAGATTGATTTTCTAAAGAAACATTAATTGGTGCTCCAGAATTTTTCAATTGTTCATTAATGATTTTTACACGCCCCAACTGATAATCTACCGTATAATCTACGCCTTCCGTCAACGTTGCTCCACCAGAAGTTACTTTAACAGAACCTTGCGGCACATTGAAAGCGCCCAACGGAATACCATCTGTCACCGTTCCTTTGTAACGACCTTCTAACGTATAACGATTAGCTAATTTTTCGCCAGAAAGTGTATTTGGTAATTGACGATAAATTTGATTAAAAACATATTCTTCATTTTGACCTTTTAATTTATTGCTCAAATATTTACCAAAAGGTTCAACAGAAGTGAAAATAATATTTCCTCTTTCTGTATCAATTGTTAACCCTGGTTGAAAATCAAATAAACCATCACCTTTACTTCCGTCAGGATTTTGTTGTAATTGTCCGTTCGAATTTAATCTATCCATGTTCAGAACTTGAATTAACGATTGTTCTGAAACAGCAGAATTTGGTAAGTAATTTAATTTTCCAGAAGATTGTTCACCATTATCTTTGAAATTAATATTCATCAAGAAATCTTCACTCGAAACACCATAAGCATTTAGCGAATAAATATTTTTCATCATCAAATCCCACATTGGCGAAGCCACATTAACTGCAGAATTTGGTTTGATTAATTTCGCAATAATTGGTTTATCTGTCTCGCTCGACATTTGTCCAACTTTGTATAATTTTGTCGGATCAGAGCTTAACGAATATTGAAACGAAACCGCTAATAAATCTTCACCATCAACCAAAGGCGTATTCAAGGAAATGTATCCTAATTTTGGATAGAAAGTGAATTCGGAAGCATCAAGTTTACGAACATTTTCGTTGACGATAAAGTTTTCTCCATCCTGAAATTGTTCTCCATTGAAAGAATATCCGTTCAAATAACTTCTTGCATCACTAATCTTAGTAAAACCTTGAGAATTAATCTCATTAAATAAGGCATTACTACTATTTTGAGGCGCTGTATCACCTTCTGCAATATCTCGCAAAGCGATAATAGAACGTCTATTCTGTTGATTCCCTCCAGATTTATCAACTTTCCAAACCTCAATATTACTGATATTGATATTACTGTTAACTGCAGGATAATTTGCTAACGCTCTATCGTAACTATTTCTAAAAAATTGACCTAAGAAAAAGTGTCTATTGTATTCATATTTTTCGGCAGCGACTTTAAAATCAGTCATCACACCACCTCCTTGAACCACGATATTTTTAGATTCTGAACGTTGCTCTGAAAAGACAGCCGATACATTTGTACGACCAAATTTAAGATCTGTTCTAACTCCAAAAAGTGATTGCGCCCCTGTAATCAACGAAGTACTAAGCGGCATCGAAATATTACCAACCTCAATATTTTGTAGGATATCATCTTCTCCACCAAATGGATCTAATTTATTCCCTAAAGCCTTTCTCCACTGAAGTTTCATTTGATTTTCGAAGCCAAAACCAGCTTGCGTATCATAATTCACTTTCATCTGAAGATTTTCTCCGACTTTACCCAAAATACTCAATTGCATACGTTGGTTAAGATCCATTGTAAGCGTTTGACGGTTTTGTGGCAACAACATTGGATTATCTATCTTTTGCAAGAAAACACCCAATTCTAAATTTGCATAACCTTGCGGAATCAATGAAATTTCTGATCCACCAAAAATAGTTTCGAAAGCTTTGGATTTCACCTTAAAACTTGGTAAAATACTTCCTTCTTTTTTTCCTTCCTTATCTCCAAAACGTTCTTCACGATAAAATTGATCGTTGGTTTGAGATTTTACTCGGAAATAATTTTTCATGTCTTGATTCTGAACCAAAGTCAGGTATTCTTGACGTGTCAAATAGATAGGTTCGGAAACTAAACTTGTTCCAATTTGAGGATATAAAATATACTGACGCTTTATCGCATCATATTGTACATCGTATTTTATTTGATTATCTAAAAACAATCCACCTTTTTGATCTCGGATAGGAAACTTAAGCGTATCACTTTCCTGAGCCATCACATCGCTCATAGTTCCCATTGCAAAAAGGAAACACAAAGCTGCTATAGTAGAGCCTTTACGAATAGTTTTTGGTTCGTTATGAATCTTCATTAAATTTTCTTCAAGGTTTCTTTTACTAAGAATTCCACGTCTGCATCTGGCTGATCTTGTAGGATTTTGTCCATTATTTTCTCTGCAGATTTTTTAGGAATTCCTAAAACTTCTAAAGCAGATAACGCTTCATTCTTAGATTTATTTTTAACCGAAGTAGAATTAACATCTAATATTAAATTTTGATCCAATTTATCTTTCAAGTCAATGATGATTCTTTGCGCTGTTTTAGCTCCGATTCCTTTTACACTTTGCAATAATCTGGCATCTTCTTGAGCGATTGCAGTTGCAATTTCTTTGGAAGAAAGTGTCGAAATAATCATCATTCCAGAAGCTGGACCAACACCGTTAACACTAATTAATTTCTGAAAAATTTCTCGTTCTAGTTTTGTTGCAAATCCATAAAGTATATGTGCATCTTCGCGAACAATCAAATGTGTAAAAATTGTAACCAATTCTTCGTGTTCTAAAGTAGAATATGTATTCAATGAAATATTGACCCAATATCCGACCCCATTACAATCTATTACAACATTTGTTGGATAAATCTCGATTAATTTACCTCTTAATTGTGTTATCATTTTGATGTTTATTTAGTTACACTACATATAGTGATAACGTCAAAAATACGATTTATTTTGTAAGGATGAAAGTATTGATTTTAATGAAAGCCTTGTCAAGATTTAAATCTTGACAAGGCTTCAATTGATTTGAATTAAATATTTTGAGAAATCAATTTTTAGTTTTTCATATTGTTGTTGGTTTGAAATATAACCGTCGTACTAAACGGAGGAAATGTAAATACAGTTTTAAAATAATCAGTTGAATACTCTTTATCACTAATAGGATTATTAAACGTTACTCTCGTTTTAAGACTAGAACATCTTAATTTGTCATCATAATTTTTATCAAATGAATAAGGTAATGGTTCAAAATAACCCTCATAATTTTTTTCACAAGGATATAATCCGTCAGATTCTAATGGACTTTGTTCAAATACTTTTCCAAAATGTTGAACTATAAATAATATTATTATTGAAATTAATAAGGATAAAATAATAATTTTTAAATTTTTCAAATTCAAAAATTCAAAAATTCAATTAATTACAAATAAATTTACATACAATGCTCATCCATTCCATTTAGCTGAAGTGCTTCTTTGGCTGGTGAAATGAAAGGAATGTTTAATTCTAATCCGCGAAGGATAAATAATACACCCAAAATAAGTGTGATAATTGGTAAGATTTTTAAGATCGTTTGACGTTGTTTTACGGATAAAAAATTACCAAATAAAACGGTTGCAAACATCAAAGGCAATGTTCCAAGTCCGAAGAAAAACATGAATAGTGCACTTTTGTAAACAGATCCTAAACCAATGGCTGCTGTAAGTGAAGCATAAACCATTCCGCAAGGTAAAAGGCCATTTAATAGACCAACTATATAAAGAGAGTAAGAATCTTTCTTGATTAAGAATTTACCAAGAGAGAGTTTTACTTTTATCATCAAAGCATTTACAGGACGAAGTTGCGTAGCACCATTTTCATAGAATTTTGGAATCATGACCATAATAATCATCAAAACTCCAATCAAAATACTTAGATAATTTTGTAATCCAACAAATGAAAATGATTCGCCAATCAATCCTAAAATTGCGCCTAAAATTGTATAAGTGGTTACACGTCCTAATTGATAGGTCAAATTACGAAGTGTAAATTTTAGTTTGTTTTGAGATTCTAATCCCAAAGATAAAGCAATAGGTCCGCACATCCCCACGCAATGCAGGGACGATGTAAGACCTATGGATAATGCTATGATAACTATTGTGAAATCCATCGAATGGATTTTTTAATCAAGTAAGTTTGATTATTTTCCTTCCAGCTTAAAGTTAATTCGTATTCTCCATCAATTAACTTAACAGATGGTACTAAAAAATTCTTTTTATCAGATAATTTAATTGGCATTTTGACATCTTTTGTTTCGTCATCATTACGCATCAAAAAAATATCTCCTTTAAAATCGGCAGCAGTAGTTGCTGGAAATTGAAATAAAAATCCATTTGCTTGTACAATAACTTCTGGTTTTTCGGCCAAAGCATTTGCACGTTTTTCAGCATTTATTTCATCCTGAAAATGAATTTCTTTTTCGTAATAATCCTCGGTTACCATTCCGCCTGTATCTCCTGCAAAATATAACAACGATAGAATGAATATCATAAAACATCCCAAAGCAATTGCTACATAATGTCCCCAATTTAACTTCATATGATTAATATTTGAATGGAGCTGAGAAGCTCGTTTCGTATTTATCGATTACTTTTCCTTTTTGATTGACTAATCCAATCACTACTTTTTCTTTGTACGATTTAACTTCATCCATTGGAATTTTCAAGAAGAATTTCCCTTGGATGATTTGACCTTTTTCCATGTTCAATTTATTTTCGCCTTCGTACATTTCTACTTTTGAGTTTTTGTGCGATAGCAATTGAACAGTTACAATTTGATCTGCATTTGTTTTATTGTACAATGTATACTCGAATTGATTAACATAATATTTACCTTCTACCTTGTAATCTGTTCCAGGAACTTTAAGGTATTTAGATTCTACATCAGAACGAGAGAACAAGAAAGCTGTCATTGCTCCAATTAATAATAATAAAGCAAATGTATAAGCAGCTAATCGTTTTGTGAATTTGAATTTTTCGCCACGTTTGATATCATCTTCCGAAGCATAACGAATCAATCCTGTTGGTAAACCAACTTTTTCCATTACTTCGTCACATGCATCAATACAAGCTGTACAGTTAACACATTCTAATTGGATTCCGTTACGAATATCAATTCCAGTAGGACAAACAACAACACATTGACCACAGTCAATACAATCTCCTTTTCCTTCTGCTTTACGGTCTTCGTTCTTTTTAAATTTTGCTCGACCAGCTGTTCCTTCACCACGTTTGAAATCGTATGTTACATTGATTGTATGCGAATCAATTAATACACCTTGAAAACGTCCGTAAGGACAAACCAATGTACACGCTTGTTCGCGAAACCATGCGAATACGAAATAAAACATTGCTGAGAAGAAAACTAATCCAACCAATGTTCCTACATTTTCGGCTGGCCCTTCTTTTATAACTGCGTATAAAGCATCAGCTCCAATAATATACGCTAAGAAAACATTAGCAATAATAAATGAAATGATAGCGAAGATGGTCCATTTCAGTAATTTTTTACGAATTTTTTCTTCGTCCCAATCTTGTTTATCTAATCTAATTTGTTTTGCTCTATCTCCTTCTATGGCGTATTCTATTTTTCGAAAAACCATTTCCAAGAAAATTGTTTGCGGACATACCCATCCACAGAACAAACGACCATAAGCCATGGTGAATAATACGATAAAAATAATTGTCGTAATCATTCCTAAAGCTAGAAGGAAGAAATCGGATGTAAAAAATGGAAAACCAAATAAAATGAATTGACTGTGCAAAACATCAAACTTGAACAATGGATTTCCATTAGGTAATTTAAAGAAAGGCGTTAAAATTAATATTGCTAACAATACATAACTTACATACGTCCTATAGTTTGTAAACTTACCTTTTGGCTTTTTAGGATAAACCCATTTACGTTCTCCAGTTCGCTCCATGGTTCCAATGGAACTACGAACATCTTCTTTCATTTGGTTGTTATCATCCAAATAATCGTCTAAATTAAATTCATCTTTTGGGTCAGAATTTTGAACACTCATTTTAGTGAATTTTAAATGTATACAAATTTACGACTAAAAAAGAAAAGAGAGCTTATAAATAAGCTCTCTTTCAATATGATATTTGTTGTAATTATTTAATGAATTACTTTTGTTTCCATGCTTCCATTAAGTCACCTTGAGGAGCAGCTGCACCTTCTGCAACTGTTTTCGTAGGTTCTTTTTGGTTGATGTAATAAACATAAGAAGCTACTTTCTCAATTGCTAATCCAGATAACTCTTTACGTTGACCAAATGCACGCATTTGAGGATTGTGAGGAGATCCATTGTAAACAATGTGATAAATATTTTTGAATAAACTATCTTCTACATGATTCACCCAGTAATCATCCGTTAAGTTTGGTCCAATACCTCCTTTACCACCTTCCATGTGACATTGAGTACAGTTTTGTTCGAAGATCTTTTTACCTTGTTCTACAATTGCAGGATCATTAGATTTGTTTACAGCTCCTGTGATATCAATATCATTTGCAACTGCCCAAATACTATCTTGTGCATCTTTGTAAACCATTTCTTTTTCGTATTCTTTGTCCATGTGAGCAAAGTCTGTAAAGCTATAAGCCATTACATAAACCACCATAAACACAACACCAAAGTAGAATAATGATAACCACCATTGTGGTAAAGCATTGTCTAACTCTTTGATTCCGTCAAAACCGTGATCTAAGATGATAGACTCTTCTTCTTTATCAGATTGTTTTTTAGCAGCTGAACTAAATAAGCGTTTGAAATAACCTATTTTTCCTTCTTCTAAATACTGTGCTTGTTCTACTTCTGATAATCTTTTGAATCTTTCTGCTTCGATTACTTTGTTCAAAGCATTAATAATTAAAAGCATTACCGTTGCAATTGCTAATACTGCCCAGAAAATTCCTTGTGCAAACACATGTTTTAAATGTTCAAGTAAATTGTTTACCATTCCTTGAAAACCTGGTTCTGGCACCACATCTACTGGCGTAACCATTGTAAACGCTAAGATTATAGCTAATAGCGTTAATGGAATAAATATATAGGCCGGGGTACGTTGTCTCATTTTGTATTATTTTTTTCGTTCTCTTCTGGTTCTAAATCTAAAGCTGCTGACTCGTTGTCTTTGTAAAACTCTTTTGGTTTTTTCATAACCTTAACAAAAATTGTCACAAAGACTGCTATAAATCCTATTAGGATTAATGTCTGCAATAAAGATGCATACTCATACTGAGAAAGGAATTCTTTATAATATTTTAACATTAGTTACTTGCTGTCTCTACTTGTTCAGCTTTGATATCTGTTCCTAAACGTTGTAAATATGCGATTAACGCTGTAATCTCACGATCTCTTAACGGAACAAACTCTTTACCTTGTTGTTTAGCTTCTGCTTCTTTTTTCGCATATAACTCTTTCAAGTCAGACGCATCTTTAAAGATAGTTTGCTCGATCGCTAAAGCTTGTTTGTTCATAGAAACTTGCATACTGTCAAAATCTTCTTGTTGATAAGGAACACCTAATGCAACCATTGATTTCATTTTATCACGCGTTAACTCACGGTCTAATTTATTGTCAATTAACCAAGGGTAACGTGGCATGATAGAACCATCTGATGTAGAACGTGGATTCCACATGTGTTTGTAATGCCAAGCATCTGGATTTTTACCTCCTTCACGGTGCAAGTCTGGACCTGTTCTTTTTGATCCCCATAAGAATGGATAATCGTAAACAAATTCTCCTGCTTTAGAGTATTCTCCATAACGTTTTACCTCGTCTCTAAACGGACGAATCATCTGAGTGTGACAAGCGTTACAACCTTCTCTAATATATAAATCACGTCCTTCTAACTCTAAAGGTGTATATGGTTTTACACTTGAAATTGTAGGTACGTTAGATTTTACTACAATTGTAGGTACAATCTCTACTAAACCACCAACAGCTAAAGTTAATACAGCAGCAATTGTTAAAACCATAGGAGTTCTTTCCATCCAAGAGTGTACTCCTTCTCCTTGTGTACGTGAAGCTGTTTTTGGTGCTAATGCAGGAGCTTCTGCTTCTTCATTCGCAATAAAGCTTCCTGATTTTACAGTTTTCCAAACATTAATAACCATTAAAATTGATCCAATCAAATATAATGTTCCTCCAAATGCACGTAATGGATATAACCATTGTTTAAGAATTGTAACTGTTTGTAAGAAGTTACCATATTCTAATGTTCCGTCAGCTGCGAATTGTTTCCACATTAAACCTTGTGTCCAACCTGCAACATACATAGGAATTACCCAGAATAAGATACCGAAAGTACCAATCCAGAAGTGTGTATTAGCCATCTTAACAGATGCTAATTTAGTTCCAAATAACTTTGGTACTAAGTAATAGATCATACCAAAAGCGATAAATCCATTCCATCCTAAAGTACCTACGTGTACATGAGCAGGAACCCAGTCTGTAAAGTGACCAATTTTATTTAAAGTTTTTGTTGCTAATAACGGTCCTTCGAAGGTAGCCATACCATAACAAGTTAAAGCAACTACGAAGAATTTCAAGATTGGATTTTCTCTTACTTTATCCCATGCACCACGTAATGTTAATAAACCATTTAACATACCTCCCCAAGATGGAGCGATTAACATGATAGAGAATCCTGTTCCTAAAGCTTGTGCCCAACCTGGTAATGCGGTATAAAGCAAGTGGTGAGGACCAGCCCAAATATAAATAAAGATTAATGACCAGAAGTGGATAATAGATAATTTGTATGAGAATACAGGTCTATTAGCTGCTTTTGGTACAAAGTAATACATTAATCCTAAGATAGGTGTCGTTAAGAAGAATGCTACCGCATTGTGTCCGTACCACCATTGTACTAACGCATCTTGAACTCCAGAATACAATGAATATGATTTCGGAGCCGTTAAGCTAAATGTTACAGGGATTTCTAAATTGTTAAACACGTGTAACATTGTAATTGCAGCCCAAGTTCCGATAAAGAACCAAATTGCTACATACAAATGACGAACACGACGTTTAGCAATCGTTAAGAACATTTGTGCTCCAAACAATACCCAAACTAAAGCGATTAAAATATCAATTGGCCATTCGTGCTCAGCATACTCTTTAGAAGTGTTGTATCCTAAGATAAATGTTACAAATGATAATACAATAAATAATTGCCATCCCCAGAAAACGATCCAGCTTAAAACATCGCTGTACATTCTGGTTTTCAACAACCTTTGCATTGAATAATAAGCTCCGGTAAAGAACGAGTTTCCAACAAACGCGAACACCGCAAATGTTGTGTGAATCATTCTTAATCTACCAAAACCAAGTGTCCCTTGTGAATTGATTAACCCTTGAATGTTTCCTCCAATTGTTCCATCATCCGATCCGAAGATGTATTCTGGTAACGTAGGAAAAAACAACAAAGTTGCAACCAATACTCCAAAGAAAAATGCCATAACTGCCCAAAACAATGTGGCATAAAGGAAATACTTTACGATCTTATTGTCGTAACTAAAAGTCTGCATTTGCATTATGAGTCGATTTTATCTTGTGTTTTTTTATCATCTTTTAACATTCTCACCGCTGGAGATTCGTCTTCGTCAAACTGCCCTTTCTTATACCCTAAAAAGAATAAAAGAAGGAAAATTGCCCCCAAAGAGACACTAACTAATATCATTAATAATAATATCCCCATAGCTCCACAAAATTACAAAGCCCTAAGTTCTTATCACAATGATTTTGGTCAGAGCAGTATTTATAACTCTAATTTAAAATCAATCTAAATTCCATTTTGTTAATTTATCCGCAATTCGGGTACTTGCCGTTGCAAAAATTAACACTGAAATAGAACTTATTGGCATTAATATAGCCGCTACAACTGGTTGTAAATAACCAGAAACAGCGAAACTAAGCCCAATTATATTATATAAGAAACTAATGATAAATGCTATTTTTACAAATTTCATCGTTGTCTTTGATAACTTCAAGAAATTTGGAATTGCTGAAAAACTTTTTGCATCCAAAATTCCATCACACGAAGGCGAAAAACTGTTAATATCCTCAGAAATAGAAATCCCAACTGTACTTTGCTTCAAAGCTCCAGCGTCATTCAATCCATCTCCAAGCATCATCACTTTCTTCTCATCTTGTTCCAGTTGTTTGATATATTCTAACTTATCAGTTGGTGATTGATTAAAAATCAATTTTGCATTGGTTGGAAAAATTGTTTCTAAATATTCTTTTTCAGAATCATTATCCCCAGACAAAACGTGTAACTGATAAGCATCCAATTCTTTCAATAAACGATCTAAACCTTTTCTATATCGATTGGTGTAAACAAATTTACCAAAAACTTCTTCATTAATTGATATAAATACTTGAGATTGATTTAAAGTATTTTCATTAAAAATAGCATTCGTAAAACTTCTCGAACCAACTTTTATTTGATGTCCATCTACATTAGCTTGCTGACCTTTTCCTACAATTTCTTCGTAATTTGAAATCGGTAAATGATCGTCAACAGTCAACTTTTTATATAATGTACGGCTTAATGGGTGATTAGAGTTTCTAATCAACGCTTTTACCAATTGTTTTTGATACTCCGAAAGTTCTTTCCCTTCGTATTGCACTTGCGCTTCATCACTTTCCGTAATTGTACCAGTTTTATCGAAAACTACATCTGTAATTTTCTCCATTCTTTCGACTGTTGATGTATTTTTTACATAGAATTTCTTATTACCGAATATACGCATCATGTGTCCCAAAATAAATGGAGATGACAAACCTAACGCACAAGGACAAGCAATAATTAAGATAGATGTAACAACTTCTAATATTTTTGACGAATCGTGGAAATACCAATAAACAGCAGAAATTGCTGTAATAATAAGGATGATTAATGTGAAATAATGACTGATTTTATTCGTCAAGGCATTCAACTCAGATTCTTCTTTCTGGAACGCATCATTGTTCCACAACTGGGTTAAATAACTTTGATTAACATCCGAAATAATTTCCAACTCAATTGCATGACCAGATTGTTTTCCACCAGCAAATATTTTATCTCCAGCTTTTTTATGAATCAAGCGAGATTCTCCAGTCACAAACGAGTTATCGATCATCGCTTCACCTTTCATCAAAATAGCATCGGCTGGAATAATTTCTTCATTTCTAATTAAAATTCGATCACCTTTTTTCAAATCAGCCAACAAAATTGGTTGTTCATAACCATTTTCTAATTTCGCAACTGCAATTGGATAAAACGATTTGTAATCTCGATCAAATGCCAACGCTTGCATTGTTTGTTGCTGAAACCATTTCCCTGTCAACATCAAAAATAAAAGCATCGCTAATGTATCAAAGTAACCTGGCGAAATATCAAAAATGATATCATAAGTCGATTTGAACATAATCACAATAATTCCTAACGCAATTGGCACATCGATATTAATGTATTTATTTTTCAGACCTTGCCAAGCCGAAACAAAATAATCGGTAGATGAATAAAAGAAAACAGGCAACGACAACGCGAACATTGTCCAACGAAAATATCCTTTGTTTTGATCTAACCATTGTTCTTTTACATTACCAAAAACTTCGACATATTCTGGGAACGATAAAAGCATAATATTCCCAAAACAGAATCCTGCAATTACCAATTTGCTCACCAAAGAACGATCGACTTTGCTTTTTTTCTTTTTGTCTAATGTTTTTAGATTAATCGAAGGTTTGTAGCCTAAATTTGTAATAAATCTTGCCAAATCACCTAATTTCAAATCCGCATCACGATACGTAATCTGAACAGTTTTTTGCGTAAAATTGACATTAGAAGATATAATATTTGGATTAATTGTATCCAAACTTTCTAACAACCAAACACACGAAGTACAGTGCATTACAGGCACATAAAAGGACACAACAGTAACGCCATCGTCTGAAAAATCGACAACTTTATCAAAGATTTCTTTTGTGTTTAAGAAATCAAATTGATGATTACTTTTTCCATCAGGACGTAAACCTGCATTACGATTAAGGTCGTAATAATCTTTTAGATTATTTACGTTTAAAATCTCGTAAACCGTTTTACAACCCTGACAACAAAAATCCTTTTCATCGAACTGAATAACCTCTTCTTCAATTCGTTGACCACAGTGAAAACAATTCTCTTCCATACTATTTTACAAAATTACTTTCCTTTTATCAGAATTAACGTTAACTTTGTATGAATTAAGTCATAACAACAAGATATGTCAGAGTTTAATGAGAATGTAGTATCGATTAAAGCGATGTTTGATAACCCAGAGTCTTTCGGGGTTTTTAGTAAGGAAGAATTATTGGAGTTTGAGCAAGAGAAGAAAATCATCAACCTAAAAAAAGGAGACGAGATTATCCAGGAAGGTAATACACCAAAAGGTATATATTGCGTCATGAAAGGAACTGCTAAGTTGTTCAAAATTGGTTTTAATGGAAAAGAGCAAATTCTACGTTTTATCAACGAAGGTGACATTATCGGTTATCGCTCAATCTTAAGTCAAGAAGTATTTGGTGCCTCTGCAACCGCAATGACGCCAGTTGAAATATATTATATTCCAGAAAAATTCTTCTTAAAATTATTAGAAGTTAATCCAAAATTAGCTTTCAATATTTTACAAAGAATTGCTAAAGATTTGGGAGAATATGCAAGAACAATCACTTATTTAGCACAAAAAACAGTTCGCGAACGTTTGGCTGAAGTTTTAATTTTATTAGAAGGAAAATTAGGAACAGACAAAGACGGATTTATCAACATTTCGTTGACACGCGAAGAAATGGCAAATTTGATTGGAACAGCGACAGAATCTGCAATTCGTTTGATTTCTGAATTCAAAACTGATGAATTAATCGAAGTTGAAGGAAGAAAAATAAAAGTTTTAGATCATCAAAAGTTGACGAAATTAGGTCATGTTATTTTGTAAGAATTTATTCTTGATATAAAATCAAAAGTCGCTCGTTGAGCGACTTTTTTATGCAAACTATTTCAATTTCATATAATAATCTTTGAGAATTGGATCAATTTTTTCGAGCGCATATCTCAACGTTGTTCTTGGCATTTGCAACGTATATTCGTCCAAAAACTCAATCAACTTTTCTTCATTCATTTTTCCCATTTCACGCAACATCCAACCATTTGCTTTGTGCATTAAATCGTGTGAATGATTAAGATTTTTCAACACAATTTCAGGAACAATTGAAAATGATTTTTGTTTGATAAAATACATAGTTGATACAGTTGCGATTCGTTTTTCCCACAAATCATCTGAATCTGCCAATTCAAAAAGCAATTCTTCTCGTTTTTGATGAAAACAATAATGTCCCAAAATTTTATAACAACTTGTGTCAACCAAATCCCAATTGTTGATTTGAGAAGTTTGAGCAAGATAAAAATCGATGATATCTTTTCTTACAAGTTCATCTTTTGATTTTTCGTACTTCAAGACCAATATCAATAAAGCTGTTAATCTATATTCGTGAATATTGGAATTCAATAAATTTTTGATGTCATTTAATGAAACTTGTTGATAAAATTCTTTCGCAATCAAACGTTGATTCGGAACAGAAATCCCAAGAAAAATATCTCCTTCACCATATTCTCCTTTTCCAGTTTTGAAAAAACGCATCATAATCTTCGCTTTATCATCGTCCGCTAAATCTTGTAAAGTTGATTTTAATTGCTCTATCATATTTTATCAATTAGATTTTGAAGTTAACAAAAAAAGAGTCCAAAAACTGAACTCTTATTTATTTTAAAATATTAAATATAAATTTAATAACTTTAATGCAAACTTACATTTATGAATTTCAAACACAAGCCTCTAATATTATTCTTCTTCCTGATTATAATAATCAATGGTCTTATAAAGTTGTATAATAATTTTCCTGAAAATTCAATGGGTCTTTATATTCAAATTGGATTATTATTTATGGTTATATTAATTCTAATTTTTAATCTTAAAAAATCTAAAAATTAAAACTATTACTCTTCCGAATCATTTTCTTCCTCATCGTAATATTGAAAAAGGAAATTATTATAAGGAAAACGTTTCATGTGAATTTCTTTCACTTCTTCATAAACCGTTTTTCGCAAATCTTCTAAATTATCTTTTTCCGTTGCCGAAATAAACAATGTCGGATAATCTGTTTTCGCCATCCACGTACGTTTCCAATCTTCTAACGAATAATTTTCAAATTTCTTTTCAGACAAATCATCTTCATCTTGTTTGATATAAGAAAAATTATCAATTTTATTGAAAACCATAATCGTTGGTTTTTCTTTCGACTCTATTTCAGCTAAAATTTGATTCACAGAATTCACATGATCCTCAAAACTCGCATGCGAAATATCCACAACATGGACCAACAAATCCGCTTCACGAACCTCATCTAATGTAGATTTGAACGATTCTACCAATTGTGTTGGCAACTTGCGAATAAACCCAACCGTATCCGTTAATAAGAAAGGTAAATTACCAATTACCACTTTTCGAACCGTTGTATCTAATGTTGCAAATAATTTATTTTCGGCAAAAACTTTGGACTTCGATAAGACATTCATCAACGTTGATTTCCCAACATTTGTGTACCCAACCAACGCAACGCGTACCAATGCTCCTCGATTTTTACGTTGAGTCGCCATTTGCTTATCGATTCCTTTCAATTTCTCTTTCAATAACGTAATTCGATCACGAATAATACGTCTATCCGTTTCAATTTCCGTTTCACCAGGACCACGCATACCAATTCCTCCACGTTGACGCTCTAAGTGTGTCCACATTCGTGTTAATCGTGGTAATAAATATTGGTATTGAGCCAATTCTACCTGCGTACGTGCATATGAAGTTTGCGCTCGTTGAGCAAAAATATCTAAAATCAATTGTGTACGGTCGATGATTTTTTTGTTGACAACTTTCTCAATATTTTTCAACTGAGAAGGCGTTAATTCATCATCAAAAATAACTGTATCAATATCATATTCTTCGACAAAAGCCGTGATTTCATCTAATTTCCCGCTTCCTACAAAGAATTTAGAATCAGGTTTGTCCATTCTTTGTGTAAAACGTTCTCCAACTGTCGCTCCAGCTGTATAAGCTAAGAACTCCAATTCGTCCATATATTCCGTCAGTTTTTCTTCGGATTGTTCACGTGTAATCAATCCAACTAAAACTACTTTTTCGTATTGTGCTTCTTGTTTTTCTAACATATATTATATTACTGCAAAAATAAAAGAAAGTTTTGGATGTAACCGAACTTTCTATAAAATATTGAGAATTAATCAAATCAATAAAACTCAATAAATATTTGAGTTCTTTTGGATAAAAATAGAAAAAAATAAGGTTTTCATAATTAATAACAAGTTTATTTACTAATTTTCAAAAAATCTATTGTCAATTAAAATTTCCTTTCTACATTTGTTCCGACAAAAAAGTAAAAATGTACAAAAATCAATTACATCATCATCACCATCATACTTGCACTCAAGCGAGCAGATAGTGGTATGTAATGATTTTATCACAATATCTAAATCCCGTTTGAGTAAATCGAACGGGATTTTTTGTTACTTCAAGATTTAATCATCGATTTACTCAAACTTAAAAAATATAAAACATTAAAAATGAGTAAATTAAAAATAGCCATTCAGAAAAGTGGTCGATTAAGTGAAAAATCACTCGAATTATTGAAAGATTGCGGAATTAAAATTTCTACAAGTAATCGAAAATTAAGAACCGAATCTCCAAATTTCCCTATCGAAGTTTTATTCTTACGAGACGACGATATTTCACAATATGTAGAACAAGGCGTTGCTGACATCGGTATTTTAGGAGAAAATGAAGTTTGGGAAAAAGATAAAAATGTCACTCAAATTCGTCAATTAGGATTCGCAGGTTGTAAACTTTGTTTAGCTATTCCGAAAGATGAAGCTTATACAGATTTAAGTTATTTTCAAGACAAAAAAATTGCCACTTCTTATCCACGTATTTTACAAAAATTTTTCCAAGAAAAAGGTATCAACGTTAAGATTGAAGAAATTGGTGGAAGCGTAGAAATTGCTCCAAGTATCGGTTTGGCAAATGCTATTTTTGACATCGTTTCTACAGGTTCAACATTATTAACAAATGGTTTGAAACAAGTGGAAACAGTGGTTGAATCACAAGCAGTTTTAATTTCTAACAAAAATCTCGACAATGAAAAACAAGCAATTGTAGATCGTCTTTTATTTAGAATTGAAGCGGTAAAACAATCTTCTGAGAACAAATATATTTTATTAAACGCGCCCAACGAAAAGTTAGAAGAAATCATTGCTTTGTTACCCGGAATGAAATCTCCAACAGTTTTACCACTTGCCGAAAAAGGTTGGTCATCAATCCACACTGTAATTAAAGAAGATACTTTTTGGGACATCATCGAGCAATTGAAAGCTTTGGGTGCGGAAGGAATTTTAGTACTAGAAATTGAAAAAATGATTTTATAATTTTTGATTGACGATTTACAATTTACGATTGAATCGTAATTCGTAATTCTAAAATCGTAATTCGTAACAAAATGCAAACATATATCAAACCTCAACTTTCAGATTGGTCTACGTTAACAGCTCGACCAACGAAAGAAGCACAAGATTTACAAGAAATAGTTTTAGATATTTTTGGAAAAATTCAAACCGAGAAAGATCAAGCTTTAATTGATTTTACAGAAAAATTTGATCAAGTTAAGCTAACTTCTTTAGAAGTTTCTACTCAAGAAATTGAAGAAGCAAAAACTTTAATTTCTGAAGAATTAAAAGGAGCAATTCAATTAGCAGCTTCTAATATTGAGAAGTTTCACACTGAACAACGTGAAGAAGTAAAAGTTATTGAAACCACAAAAGGAGTAAATTGTTGGAGAGAATCTCGCGGTATCGAAAATGTTGGAATTTATATTCCAGGTGGAACAGCTCCGTTATTTTCTACAACTTTAATGTTAGGAATTCCTGCTAAATTAGCTGGTTGCCAAAATATTATTTTATGTACACCTCCAAATAAAGAAGGAAAAATTCACCCTGCAATTTTATATACTGCGAACTTAATCGGAATTGAAAAAATCTACAAAGTTGGCGGAATTCAAGCGATTGGAACGTTAACTTTTGGAACAGAAACGATTCAAAAAGTGGATAAAATTTTCGGTCCAGGAAACCAATATGTAACTGCAGCAAAACAAGTTGCTCAAAACTTTGGTGTAGCCATCGACATGCCTGCTGGTCCAAGCGAAGTTTTAGTGATTGCAGATGAAACTTCGGTTCCTAAATATGTGGCTGCCGATTTATTATCACAAGCCGAACACGGAATCGATTCACAAGTGATTTTATTAACAACAAACGAACAAATATTAAATGAAACGATTGAAGAAATCAATGCTCAATTAGAAGTTCTGCCAAGAAAAGAATTAGCGACTAAAGCGTTAGAAAATTCAAAAGGAATTGTTTTAAATTCTATCGAAGAATGTGTAACTTTTTCAAATATTTATGCACCTGAACATTTAATTTTCGCTTGCGAAATGGCTGAAAATTATATCGATAAAATTATTAATGTAGGTTCAGTTTTCTTAGGAAATTATTCGTGTGAATCGGCTGGTGATTATGCTTCAGGAACCAATCACACTTTGCCAACTAATGGTTATGCAAAAAATTATTCAGGAGTTTCGTTTGATAGTTTTATCAAGAAAATCACGTTTCAGAAATTATCAGCAGAAGGAATTCAAAACATTGGTCCAGCAATCGAATTAATGGCTGAAGCCGAAGAGTTATTTGCGCACAAAAATGCAGTAACCTTAAGACTAAATGATCTAAAATCGTAAATCAAAAATCGTACATGAATTCATTCAACATAAATAACATCATTCGTCCTAACGTAAAAACGCTGAAAGCTTATTCATCAGCTCGTGACGAATTTCAAGAAATAAATAACGATTTCGTTTTCTTGGATGCGAACGAAAATCCTTTCAATAATGGATTGAATCGTTATCCTGATCCTTTACAACGTAATGTAAAATCGATTTTAAGTGAAATCAAAAACTTTCCTGCAAATCAGATTCTATTAGGAAATGGAAGTGACGAAGTGTTAGATTTAATTTTCCGAGCATTTTGCGAACCGAATCAAGATAATGTTATTGCGATTTCACCTTCCTATGGAATGTATGGTGTTTTAGCGAATTTAAATGCTATTGAATACCGAAAATCGTTATTAAACAAAGAAGATTTTCAACCAAACATCGAAGATATTTTCTCAAAAGTAGATGAAAATACAAAAATGATTTTTTTATGCTCTCCTAATAATCCAACAGGAGAAATCATCAAAAGAGAAACTATTTTAGAAATTGTGAATCGTTTCAATGGCTTAATAATTATCGACGAAGCTTATATCGATTTCGCCACAGAACAGTCTTGGATAGAAGAAATCAAAAATTATCCAAACGTAATTGTTACCCAAACTTTGTCGAAAGCGGTTGGTTTAGCAGGAATTCGTTTAGGAATTTTGTATGCTTCACAAGAAATTGTGGATGTTTTAAATAAAATAAAACCACCTTATAACATCAATCAATTAACACAATTAAAAGCGATTGAAATTTTAAGCGATTACGATAAAGTGATAGCTATTACAAATACGATTATTCAACAAAAAGAAGTTCTAGAAAATGCTTTAACTGATATCTCATTTGTAGAAAAAATCTATCCAAGCGATTCGAATTTCATTTTGATTAAAGTTGATAATGCAAACGAACGTTACAATCAATTGGTCGAAAAAGGAATTGTAATTCGTAACAGAAACAACAACGATTTATGCGAAAATTGTTTACGTATTACAGTTGGAACGGAAGTTGAAAATCAGAAATTAATACAAACACTTAAAATAATATAATTTGTCATTTCGAATGAAACGACAGTGAAATGAGAAATCTCTGAGATTCCTCCTAACATCGGAATGACATCAAAAACAACTAAAATGAAAAAAATACTATTCATAGATCGTGATGGAACAATGATTTTAGAGCCAGCTGACTACCAAGTTGACAGCTTTTCCAAATTAGAATTCTATCCAGAAGCCTTTACTTATTTAGGTAAAATTGCAAAAGAATTGGACTACGAATTAGTTATGGTGACCAACCAAGATGGTTTAGGAACGCCTTCTAATCCTGAGGAATTATTTTGGCCAATACAAAATTTCGTAGTGAAAGCATTCGAAAATGAAGGCGTGAAATTCGAGGATATTTACATTGATAAAACTTTTGCTCATGAAAATGCGCCAACGCGTAAACCTGGAACGGCTTTATTAACAAAGTATATCAATAACCCTGAATATGATTTAACAAATTCGTTTGTAATCGGTGATCGAATAACGGATGTTAAATTAGCTCAAAATCTTGGTGGAAAAGGAATTTTTATCGCGAATGATGAAGCTTTAGGCGCAGACGAAATCAATGATAACAAAGGATTAAATGATGCGATTGCTTTAAAAACAACTTCATGGAAAGAGATTTACGAGTTCTTAAAACTTCAAAATCGCACTGCTTCAATTGTTCGTAATACGAATGAAACAAAGATTAAAATTGATTTAAATCTTGACGGAACAGGAAAATCGGATATTTCGACAGGAATTCACTTTTTCGATCATATGTTAGATCAAATCGCTCGTCATGGACAAATGGATTTAGTAATAAAAGTGGATGGAGATCTAGAAGTGGACGAACACCACACGATTGAAGATACTGCTATTGCTTTAGGTGAAGTTTTTGCGCAAGCACTAGGAAATAAATTAGGTATCGAACGTTACGGATTTACTTTACCGATGGACGATTGCTTAGCACAAGCAGCAATTGATTTTGGTGGAAGAAACTGGTTGGTTTGGGAAGCTGAATTTAACCGCGAAATGATTGGTCAAATGCCAACTGAGATGTTTTATCACTTTTTCAAATCATTTACAGACGGAGCAAAAGCTAACTTAAATATCAAAGCAGAAGGAACAAACGAACATCACAAAATAGAAGCGATTTTCAAAGCGTTTGCAAAAACCATTAAAGTAGCTGTAAAACGCGATCCTGAAAAAATGATTTTACCATCAACAAAAGGACTTTTGTAGACTTAAGTCTTAAGGTATAAGTTCTAAGGATTTTCTTTTCCTTATGCCTTACGACTTAGAACTTAGAACTTAGAACTTAGAACTAAAAAAATGATAGCAATAGTAAAATACAACGCAGGAAATGTAAAATCGGTGTACAATGCGGTAACTCGTTTGGGTTATGAAGCAATAATTACAGACGATTTTGAAACCTTGAAAAATGCAGATAAAGTAATTTTCCCTGGAGTTGGCGAAGCAAGTTCTGCAATGACTTATTTAAAAGAGAAGGGCTTGGACAAAGTCATTAAAAACTTAAAACAACCAACCTTAGGCATTTGCTTGGGACAACAATTAATGTGCGCTTATTCGGAAGAAGGAAATACCGATTGTTTAGGAATTTTCCCTATTCAAGTCAAGTTATTTCCATCAACCGAAATCGTTCCTCACATGGGCTGGAATACGATTTACGACTTAAAAACACCTTTGTTTAATGACGTTCAAGAGAACTCCGACATTTATTATGTACATAGTTTTTATTGCGAAAATTCAGAATATACGATCGCGAAAACAGACTATATTTTAGAATATTCAGCAGCTTTACATAAAGATAATTTTTACGCAACTCAATTTCACCCAGAGAAATCTGCAGGAATAGGAGAACAAATACTAAAAAACTTTCTAAGTTTATAGTAATTATAAATTCACACACATGAAAAAAATAGTTTTTACTTTACTTAGTGCTTTTGCAATTTCGCAGGTTTCTGCTCAAGAAAAAGTGTACTTCACTTCTACTCCTTCTTTAAGTCCTGATGCTAAAACGGTTTATTTTAGTTACGATGGCGACATCTGGTCAACCGATATAAATGGCGGGAATGCTGCAAGAATAACAGCTTTAGAAGGAGAAGAAATCAATCCTCGTGTTTCACCAGACGGAAAATGGCTGGCATTCAGCTCTAATCAATATGGGAATTACGATATTTATATAATGCCTATAAATGGTGGACAAATCAAGCAATTGACGTTTCATCAAGCCAAAGACGAAGTCGAAAGTTGGAGCTGGGATAGTAAATCGGTCTATTTTACCTCAAACCAAAATAATGGATTTGGAAGTTTTAAAATTGATTTAGACGGAAAAACACCAGAAGCGCTTTTTACAAATTATTTCAACACAACAAATGGTTTAGTAGAAACTCCTCAAGGCGAATATATTTTCACCAACTCATCTGAAAGTGCAAGTCAAGTTACACGAAAAAGATACAAAGGAGAAAATAATCCAGATTTATTAGGATATAATCCAACCACAAAAAGTTATAAACAATATACCGATTACAACGGAAAAGATTTTAATCCAACAGTTGATAAAAACGGAATTATTTATTTTATTTCGGACGAAAATAATGGCGAATACAACTTATATCAATTAGCAAATGGTAAAAAAGAAGCGTTAACAAAATTTGAAACTTCGATCAAGAAACCTTTTGTTTCGGCTGATGGTTCAAAAGTTGTTTTCGAAAAAGAGTACCAATTATTTGTTTACGATGTAAAAGCAAAAACGTCGAAACCTCTTACAATTAATGTCAATTCGAATAAATCTTTAGAAAAAGAGCAAAATTTTGAAGTTGAAAATAATATTGACTATTTTGATATTTCTCCTGACGGAAAGAAAATGGCTTTTGTAAGTAGAGGAATTATTTTTGTTTCGGATAATGAAGGGAAATTTGTCAATCAAATTTCTGATGGAAAAGAGCGTGTTTTAGAAGTAAAATGGTTGAAAGACAACAAAAATTTAATATTCAACCAAACCTATAAAGGTTATCAAAATTGGTTCAAAATTTCGGCTGACGGAAAAGGAAAAGTTGAACAATTAACTTCTGATTTAAGAAATAATCGAGACATTACATTCAACAATGATTTATCACAAGCTGTTTATTTAAGCGGACGCGATGAAGTAAGATTATTAGATTTGAAATCACTTAAATCATCAACAATTGTTAAAGATGAAATTTGGGCTTTCCAAAATTCGAAACCATCTTTTTCTCCAAATGATGAATATGTGTTATTCTCTGCAAAACGCAATTTCGAGTTGGATATTTTTATTCACAACATCAAAAATACAACTGTTAATTTAACGAATACTGGTGTTTCAGAAGCTGACCCTACTTGGTCACCAGACGGAAAATACATTTATTTTTCAAGCGACAGAAAAAACCCTTCCTATCCTTTGGGAATGCAAGAATCGAGTATTTATCGTGCTTCTTTAGATTGGTTTGATCAAGCTTATAAATCAGAAAAATTTGATAATTTATTTGTCGAAGAAAAAAAGGTTGAGAAGAAAGAGAAAAAAGAAGAAAAGAACGATTTTAAAGCATTAACTATTAATCCAGAAGGATTCTTAGAAAGAATTGAATTGGTAACAGACCGTTTTGGATATCAGACAAATCCTTTTGTTTTTGCGGATGATAAAAAGCAATTTTTATTCTATAATACTAACCAAGAAAATGGTAAATTTCAGTTATACAGAAAAACGACCGCTGATTTTGAAGAAGATAAAACAGACAAAATATTCAACAAAGGCGCTGATTTTATCTTGAAAAATGAAAAAAATCTTTACGCTTTAATCGATAATTCTGTTTACAAATTTGGTATTAATTCTACAAATCCTGAAAAAGTTAGTATTAAATATAATTTCAATAAAAACTTGGCTTCAGAATTCAATCAAATGTACGAAGAAGCTTGGGCTGGAGTAGAAGAAAATTTCTATGATGAGAATTTTCATGGAATTGATTGGAAAGCGAAAAAAGAACAATACGCAACGTTTTTACCTTATGTAAACAATCGAAATGATTTAAGAATTTTGCTAAATGATATGCTAGGTGAATTAAATTCTTCGCATTTAGGTTTTTCATCTTTCGGAAAAGAAGAAAGTCGAAGATTGAATTATTTCACAAACGAAACGGGAATTATTTTCAAGAAAAATCAACCTTTTACAGTTGAAAAAATCTTACGAAAATCTCCTGCTTTCCTTAAAAATGTTGATATTCAAGAAGGTGATATTTTAGTAAGTGTGAATGGACAAAAAATCGATCAAAACCAAAATCGTGAAACTTATTTTACAACGCCTAAAAAATTAGAAGAATTAACTCTTGAATTTGATCGAAAAGGAAAAACAATTTCTACGAAGATTCATCCTATTTCAAATAATGAATTGAAATCGCTTTTATATGATGAATGGATTTATGAAAATCGTCAGCGTGTAAAAAAATTAAGCAACGATAGAATTGCTTATTCGTACATGAAAAATATGTCTACTTCTGAATTGGATGTGTTTTTATTGGACATGGTAGAGCAAGAGAATAGAAAAGATGGTGTCATTTTAGATTTACGTTTCAATACAGGTGGAAATGTACATGATAAAGTTTTGAACTTTTTATCGCAAAGACCTTATTTGAAATGGAAATATCGTGAAGGACAATTAACTGTTCAACCAAATTTTGCTCCTTCAGGAAAACCAATTGTTTTATTAATTAACGAATACTCATTGAGCGATGCAGAAATGACAGCTGCAGGATTCAAAGCCTTGAAATTAGGAAAAATCATCGGGCAAGAAACGTATCGTTGGATCATTTTCACTTCTGGAAAAGGATTAGTTGATGGCTCATTTTATCGTTTACCAAGTTGGGGAACTTATACTTTGGACGGACAAAATTTAGAAAAAACTGGAGTTAAACCTGACATTTATATTAAAAATACGTTCTTAGATCGATTAGAAAATAAAGACCCACAATTGGAACGTGCAATCCAAGAGGTCATGAAAGAATTAAAATAATTTACGAAGGTTAATTTACGAATTACGATTGTTTCTTAATCGTAATTCCAAAATAGTAAATCTAACATAACAGTTATGAGAATCATCCCAGCTATAGATATTATCGACGGAAAATGCGTTCGATTGTCACAAGGCGATTATGATACAAAAAAAATATACAACGAAAATCCGTTGGAAGTTGCAAAAGAATTCGAGGATTACGGTATCGAATATTTGCACTTGGTAGATTTAGATGGAGCTAAATCAAAAGAAATCATTAATTATAAAACGTTAGAATTAATTGCTTCTAAAACCAATTTAAAAGTTGATTTTGGAGGTGGAATTAAGGCAGATCAAGATATTAGAATTGCTTTTGAATGTGGCGCAAACCAAATTACAGGTGGAAGTATTGCGGTTCAAAATCCAACATTATTTCAAGAATGGATTTCACAGTATGGAAGCGATAAAATCATTTTAGGCGCGGATGCTAAAGATCGAAAAATAGCAACACATGGTTGGTTAGAAACTTCAGAAGTAGATGTGATAGATTTTATCAAAGAATATAAAACCAAAGGAATTGATTATGTGATTTGTACAGACATCGCGAAAGACGGAATGTTAGAAGGAACTTCAAACGAATTATATGCAGAAATTTTAGCGACTTCGGAGGTCAAATTAATTGCTTCTGGCGGCGTTTCTTCAATCGATGATCTAATCAAAATAAAAGAATTAGGTTGTGAAGGAGCAATTCTTGGAAAAGCGATTTACGAAGGGAGAATTCAGTTGAAAGACTTAAAACAATTGTACTAATATGCTGAAGAAAAGAATCATACCATGTCTCGACATCAAAGATGGACGAACGGTAAAAGGTGTTAATTTCGTGGGCTTACGCGATGCGGGAGATCCAGTGGAATTAGCAAAAAAATATGTAGAAGAAGGTGCTGATGAATTAGTCTTTTTGGATATCACAGCGACTTTAGAAAAACGTAAAACCTTAGCTGAAATGGTTGAAAAAATTGCTTCAGCTATTAATATTCCGTTTACAGTTGGTGGCGGAATTAATTCTGTGGAAGATGCTTCGGCGGTCATCAAAGCTGGTGCAGATAAAGTTTCCGTTAATTCTTCGGCTGTCAAAAATCCTCAATTAATTGCAGATTTAGCAGCTCGATTTGGATCGCAATGTGTAGTCGTTGCAGTAGATACTCGCGATGTAAATGGAACACAAAAAGTTTTCGTAAGCGGTGGAAAAATTGAAACCGAATGGGAAACGTTAGATTGGGTCAAAAAAGTAGAAGAATTAGGCGCTGGCGAGATTCTGTTAACGTCTATGGATGGCGATGGAACAAAAGCTGGTTTCAAAATTGATATTACAAAAGCGGTTGCTGATGCTGTAAATCTTCCAGTAATTGCTTCTGGTGGAGCAGGAAAAATGGAGCATTTTACAGAAATTTTTACCCAAACCAAAGCAAGTGGTGGATTGGCTGCAAGTATTTTTCACTTTGGTGAAATTCCAATTCCAACACTTAAAAGTTATTTAAAAGAACAAAATATTCCGATACGATGAACATCGATTTCAATAAAAGTAACGACGGATTAGTTCCCGTTATTATTCAAAATTATCTTAACAACAAGGTTCTGATGTTAGGTTACATGAACGAAGAAGCTTTTAACAAAACCCAAGAAATTAGAAAAGTGACCTTTTATTCTCGTTCAAAAAATAGATTATGGACAAAAGGTGAAGAATCAGGCAACTTTTTGGAAGTAAAATCTATCGCAGTTGATTGCGACAACGATACAGTTTTAATCAAAGCAAAACCTTTTGGACCAACTTGTCATACGGGTTCTACGACTTGTTTTAAAGAAGAAACAAATCATGGATTTGTATATGAATTGGAACAAACCATTAACGATAGAATTGATTTAGACAATGATCCAGATTCGTATACCAATAAATTATTCAAAAGAGGAATCAATAAAGTTGCACAAAAAGTAGGTGAAGAAGCAGTTGAATTGGTGATTGAATCCAAAGACAACAACGATAATTTATTTATTAATGAAGCGGCGGATTTGTTGTATCACTATTTAATTTTATTGAAAGCCAAAGGTTTCAAATTGGAAGATGTTGAAAACGTTTTGAAATCGAGAGAAAATGGTCCAAGACGAGCTGAATAAAGTAGTTTAGAAATATTAAAGATTGCTAATCTGCAATCTTTTTTGTTTTCAAAAAACTGATGTTTAGCAGAATTAGCCAAATTTATTTGATTTAATTAGAATTAATATAAATAAAAATAATACTTTTGAAATCAAATTAAAATTAGTCTAAATAATTATTACAATATATTCTATTCATATGAAAAAATTATTCATTTCTGCTGCTATCCTTGTCGCTTCATTTATTCAAGCTCAGACGAACACTTTGATGGACGCTGGTTTTTGGAAAAATAATCCAACAATAGAAACTGTAAAAACTGAAATTTCGAAAGGAAATAGTCCTTCTTTTCAAAATGGTGGTTTCTTTGATCCAGTTGTAATAGCGATTAACAACAAAGCAGATTTTAATGTGACTAAATTTTTAATTGAACAAGAAGGAAATTCTGTTGATAAAAAAACGCATCACTCAAGAATTTATCTTCAATGGGCAGCTGCTGCGGGGAATTTAGAATTAGTAAATTATTTATTAGCCAAAGGTTCTGATGTTCATTACAAAGATAGCCATGGTTACGATGTGATAACGTATGCAGCGAGTGCTGGAAATCAAAATATAGCGGTTTACGATGCGTTAATTAAAGCTGGTGCCAATCCAAAAGTGAAAGGAGAAAATGGGACTAACTTAATTATGGAAGCGATTGCAAATGATGATGATTTAAAAGTAACAGAATACTTTATTTCGAAAGGTTTATCATTAAGCGAAAAAGACGCTAACGGACGTACTATAGCGGATTATGCTGCAAAATTAGGAAACTTATCAATCATAGATAAATTAATCGCGAAAGGAATTAAACCTACTGATCAAGCTTTATTTTTTGCCACACAAGGTTCGAGAACAAAAGAAAATGGCGTAGAAGTTTTCCAAGAATTAATTACAAAATATAAATTAAATCCGAAAGCGTTAAATCCAGACGGACAAACATTATTACACGCTTTGTCTCGCAGGGGAAACTCAGAAACAATCAACTTTATCTTATCAAAAGGTGTTGATGCTAAAATTGCTGATAAAGAAGGAAACACTGCATTAATGGTTGCTGCTGGAGGAAAAAATACAGATTTAATCAATACATTTTTATCAAAAGCAAACAATGTAAATGCGGTTAATAAAAATGGTGAGTCAGCTTTAACCAAAGCTGTTGCTTCTGGAACATCTCAAATCGTTTCTTTATTGTTAGAAAAAGGCGCTAAAGCTGATATTGTAGATAAAGATGGAAATAATTTGGCTTATTATTGGTTCAATTCTTTCAAACCAAATGATGAATCATTCGCAGAAAAACAAGCTTTATTAACAAATGCAAAAGTTGATTTTAAAGCTACTCAAAGCAAAGGTGCAACTTTGTTACACATCGCTGTTGATAAAGGAAATGTAAATTTGGTGAAAAAAGCGATTGAATTAGGTGTGAATCTTAATACACAAGATGAAGACGGAAATACAGCGTTACACAAAGCAGCTTTGATTGCGAAAGATGATGCAATCTTGAAAACTTTGGTTGCTGCTGGAGCGAAAAAAGATATTAAAACAGAATTTGACGAAACAGCTTATGATTTGGCTGGAGAAAACGAATTCTTAAAGAAAAATAATGTGTCTATTGACTTTTTAAAATAATAAAGGAGATGAAATTTAACTTAATCAAAAAATTAGTTGGATTAGTTGTAATCTTAATGGCAACTGCCACTTTTGCACAAACAACAAAATACAAAACAATGATTCAGATGAATAATTACACGGGAAAAGAAGCCTATGTAGTGATTTCATTAATCAATCCAAAAGGACAATACGAAAAAACTTTAGGTGTTTTGGGAACAGATAACGAGTGGTATAACACGTTAAAAGAATGGCACAAATTTAATAGTAAGAAAAAAGAAAAATTAAACGGAATTACAGGTGCTTCAGTTGCTGGAGGAGCGAGAGCGACACGTGTCATCGAGTTTGATACTGCAAAATTGAATAAAGGATACAAATTACGTTTTGAATCTGCTGTAGAAACTCAAAAATACGTCGCAAAAGATGCTGAAGTTGCATTAAATTCTTCGGATTTAGACAACAAAGCAGGTATCAAAGGTTCAGTTTATATTAAAGCCGTACGTTTTATAAAAGTTCAATAAAATGACATTATCTATTTGGAGATATGCGCATTTGAGTCTTGCAATTTTATCTTCAGCATTTTTAGTTATTCTATCTATCACAGGAGTAATTTTGGCTGTTGATGCAATAAACGAAAAATCGCCCGCATACAAAGTAGAAAATTTCGATAACATAACACTCGCGCAAGTTTTACCAACTTTGCGCGAGCATTATTTTGAAATAATTGAAGTAAAAGTTGATCACAATGATTTTGTGACAATTGATGCAATGGACGAAGATGGAAATTCGATCAAATCTTACATTGATCCTACAACAGGAAAAAAGATTGGTGAGATTGTTCCAAAAAGTGATTTCATCAATTGGGTCACAGCCTTGCACCGTTCATTATTTCTAAAGGAAACAGGACGAGCAATTGTTGGTGTCGTCTCTTTTTTATTGATGTTAATTTCAATAAGTGGATTAATCTTAATCGTAAAACGTCAACAAGGAATTCTAAATTTCTTTACCAAAGTTAACAAAGACTCCTTTTCACAATATTTCCATGTTGTAACTGGACGTTGGTTATTAATTCCAGTTTTAATCATTGCATTAACAGGAACATTGATTTTCTTAGCGCGATTAGAACCTTTAGTTGGTCAACCAAAAGAAATTGAGCATCAAGTCAAAGAAAATTTACAACCAAAAGATTTAAAAGACATTGAATTTTTCAAAAATACGAAATTAAGTAGTGTTGAAAAGATTGAATTTCCTTTTATTCCAGATGATGAAGCAGAACCATTTATCGTCCATTTAAGAAAAAAATCGGTTTCGGTTAATCAAGTAAATGGAGCGATTATTTCAGAATCGTTGAATCCTTATTCAGCAATTGTAGAAAAATTCAATATCGATTTACATACAGGTCGCACCAATGTTATTTGGGCAGCGATTTTAGGAATTGCTTCGCTTAACATTTTATTCTTTATTTGGTCAGGATTTGTAATTACGTTCAAACGTACAAAAACGAAAATTGGCAAAAATAAATATAAAGCCAACGAAGCTGAAATTATCCTTTTAGTTGGTTCAGAAAATGGTGCAACTGTTGGATTTGCTTCAAAAATTCAAGAGCAATTTTTAGCAAACGGAAAAAAATCATTCATTGCTCAGATGAATCAATATGAAATTTATCCAAAAGCAAAACAACTCATCATTTTTACCTCAACTTATGGAATTGGTGATGCGCCTGCGAATGCTAAGAAATTTGAACAATTAATCACACAATTTCCACAAAACCAATCCATCGAATTTTCTGTTGTAGGATTTGGATCAAGAGCATATTCAGATTATTGTGGCTATGCAGTTAAAGTTGACAAATGGTTGAATGATCAAAAATGGGCTACTCAATTATTGGATTTGAAAACAGTAAATGATAAATCGCCGGAAGAATTCACAAATTGGGTCATTGCATACAAAGAAACGACAGATATTCCGTTAGCAACAACGCCTGCGATGTATGTTGGAAAAGCACTAGAACTGAAAAATGTTAAGGTTATTTCTACCACTAAAATCACACAAGAAGATGCTACATTTAAAGTTATTTTAGATGTAAAAGAGAAATTCAAATCTGGAGATTTATTAGCAATTTATCCCGAAAGTGATCACAAAGAACGCTTATATTCGGTTGGAAAAGTAGATAATAAATTACAGTTAATTGTAAAATTGCATGAGTTTGGATTAGGTTCTCAATATTTATATAATTTGGTTCAAAATTCTACGATTAAAGCTCGAATTGTAAAAAATAAAGCCTTTAGATTTCCAAAAGCTTCAAAAGTTGTGATGATTGCAAACGGAACAGGAATTGCACCTTTTCTTGGGATGATTGATGAGAATTCAAAAAATATTGAAACGCATTTATACTGTGGTTTCAGACATGATAATGAAACAACAAAATCTTATCAAGAATTTGCTACGAAACAAATTTTTACGAATCATTTGAGTCAATTTCACATTGCATTTTCTCGTGAAGAAAATAAACAGTATGTGATGGATTTAGTCAATCGTGATGCTAAATTCTTTGCTGAAACATTACAAAATGGTGGAATTCTTATGATTTGTGGTGCTCTCACAATGCAACATGATGTAGAGAAAGTTTTGGAACAAATCTGTCAAGAACATTTGAATAAATCATTCGAAGAATTCAAAACAAATGGGCAATTTTTGACGGATTGTTACTAGAAAAATAATTTTGATGCAATCCTAAAACAAGTTCAGAATAACCTAATACCTGTCATACCGAGCTTGTCGAGGTATCTTTAAGCTTTATACTTTTCGATAAACTCAGAATAACAAATGAATAAACCAAAATGAAATTCATTCTAAAAAATATATTCACTTTTATACTATTGTATGTTCTAACTCCGATGAATGCTCAAACGGTTGGAGTTAGAGATACAATTTTAATGGGAAGTAAATTCAAAATTACATTGGTTGATTCCGATTCTATTTCCGTTGAAAAAAACATCAATAAAGCAATTGATGAAATGATTAGAATTGAGAATTTGATTTCTGACTGGAAACCAACTTCGCAAGTTTCTCTTGTCAATCAAAATGCAGGAATAAAGGCGATAAAAGTAGATCGAGAAGTTTTTGACTTAACAAAGCGTGCGATTTATTTTTCGCAACTAACCGATGGTGCTTTTGACATTAGCTTTGCGGCAATGGATAAAATATGGAAATTTGATGGTTCAATGGAAAAGATTCCAACTCAGGAAGAGATTTCAAAAGCCATCGAAAAAATCGGTTATAAAAACATTATTTTGAATGAAGAAAATTCAACTATTTTCTTAAAAAAAGTTGGAATGAAAATCGGTTTTGGATCAACAGGAAAAGGTTATGCAGCACAAAAAGCACGAACTTTTATGCAAAGTTTAGGAATTAATGCTGGTATAATAGATGCTTCTGGTGATATGACAACTTGGGGAAATCAACCTAATGGAGAAGCTTGGAAAATTGGAATTACAAATCCATTTAATCGTCATAAAATGTTGGATATTCTCTCAATGAAAAATGCTGCAGTTACAACTTCTGGTGATTACGAAAAATTTATTTTGATTGATGGAGTCCGTTATTCACACATTATTAATCCCAAAACTGGAATTCCTTCAACAGGATTAACAGGGGTTACAGTTATTGGTCCGGATGCTGAAATGTGTAATGGTTTTAGCACTTCTATCATGGTTTTAGGAAAAGAAAAAGGATTGAATTTGATCAATCAGCAAAAAGATTACGCTGCTCTTTTGATTACAGATAAAGGAAAAATTATTCGCTCAAAAAACTACAAGAAGATTAAACGAAAACTTGGGTAATAACACTTACAAAATAGCTAATTTGGATATGCAGTTTCAACGATAAAATACGCCTTACAAAGAAGTTTCTGAATCAATTTTATTTATCCAAAACAGCACTTTCACAATATCAATAATTTAACCTAAATTATTTAGATAGATAATAATGATTATGTAAAGTTATTTTATTTTCTTATAATTTATTGTAAATTAGTTTTTAACACTAAAAATACTATGAATAAACTTTATTTTAAAGTTTTCAGGAAAAAGCTGTATTGGTTGGATACTAAGCTTTTATAAAGATTATCAAAAAAGTCAGGTAACGATTTGGTAACGGTGCTTATTGCTTTACTTTTCAACGTGTTTCCGTTAGCTCATAGCAAATATACAAAAAAAAACAAAGGATAGGTTCCAAGTTATCTATCCTTTAATTATCACTTTTAAATATTTTTGATTCTTATGAATACCACTTGTATAAAACATTAATTTCCTGATATTCCAGTAACAAAAGTTTCCACGAAACCTAAAATCTTATTTAGAATACGATCTCCGATTTCCTTTGATTTTAAAACGCTTGGTCTTCCTTCTTCTCGAAGTGCTAAAATTTCTTTTCGTAAAGGTTCGCGTTCCGTAAAAAGATAGTTTTCGATCAATCTTTCAGTTTTTTCTTCAGATAGATTTTCCGTTTTAACTAATTCTTGAAGTGCTTTTTGTTGCTCTACATTCCAGAATTTTTCAAATTCTTCGGGAATAGTATCCGTATCTTCAATATTTGGTAGACTCTCATGAATAAATTTATCAATCAAGTCTCTTTTACTTCTTAATGAAACCTCAGTATTCAATAAGTTGGCAATCTCTTTTTCAATGCTTTCTTTATCTTTCGCACTGTGTTTGGACTTGAATTTGACCAACAATTGGATAATATACGTAACATTAATCGTATCACGTCTTATCAATTCTAATTCAAAATCTATATCATTGAGAATGGATGTTTTTTCAGGTGAAGGATCTGTTCCCAGTCCATCTTTTAAATCCAAATACTTACTCGTGTAATCTGCAAATAGTTGTTCTTCAATCTGTAAATCATCCCAAGTAAATTCTGTATAATGACTCATCTTCTTGTGTAGGCGCATCAAAGCACGAAAAGCTAAGATAAACTCCAATTTATCTTCTTCTGAATATAATCCATCAACAGACGTAACTTCTGGAACGATTTCTAATAATTTTTGTGTTGCTTCGTTAAATTTATCAACATAAATCTCATAAGGTTCAACTATAATTTCATCAATAGCTTCCTTATTACTGAACAAAGCAATAGCTTCGTCAGTTTTGTCTTTTAAATTTCTGAAACAGATAATATTTCCTTGGGTTTTATTCTTATCTAATATACGGTTGGTTCTACTAAAAGCTTGTATCAGTCCATGATATCGAAGATTTTTATCAACATATAAGGTGTTCAAAGATTTACTATCAAATCCTGTCAAAAACATATTAGCAACTAATAAAATATCCGCTTCGTGTTTTGGGTGTTTCGATTTTTTAGCTACGGCATTGTAATAATTGTAATATCCTTCGTTGTCTTTGATATTTTGCTTTTCACCAAACATCTCATTAAAATCTTCAACATAATTTTCCAATAACTCTCTACGGTGCGGTTTATATCCGTATTCAGTTTGAGGTTCAGCAGCCATATTGATTTGAGCAGCTACTTGTTCTTCCATTTCTTCTTCATTCTGAGCAAAACTGAAAATAGTTGTTATTTTAAGATTATGCTCCCCATTTAATTTTTTACGTTTAAAAATTTCATAGTATTGAATAACCGAATCAATATCTTGTACACACATCATCGCACAAAATTTCTTGTTTTGTGTTTTCTGATCATGATGTTGAATGATATAATCTACGATTGCTTCTTTACGTTCAGGGGCTTCAAAGACTTCTGTTTCATTGATTTGCTCCACTTTTAAATCAATGATGTGTTCTTTCTGTTTAAAAGTCTGAATGTATTCAACCGAGAATTTCAAAACATTTTCATCACGTATGGCATCAGTAATTACATATTTATGCAGACATTTTCCAAAAAGACTTGCCGTGGTTTTCATTCCATCGGAATTCTTCTCTAAAATTGGTGTACCTGTAAAACCAAACAACTGAATGTTAGTGAAATAATTTACGATGTTTTTATGCGTATCACCAAATTGCGAGCGGTGACATTCATCAAAGATAAAGACCATTCTTTCATTCTGAATAGCTTTCATTTTGGCTAAATTTCGACTGGAAATAGCATTGTTCAGCTTTTGGATAGTTGTAACAATGATTCGAACATTCGGATCGTTAAATTTTCGAACTAAATCATCTGTATTAGTAGCAGAACTAACAGAGCCTTTACTGAAATTATCATACTCCTGATTGGTTTGATAACCTAAATCTTTCCTATCTACCACAAAAACCACCTTTTTGATGGCTGGAATATTAGATAAAATCTGACTAGCTTTAAAACTGGTTAAAGTTTTACCACTTCCTGTTGTATGCCAAATATATCCGTTTTTTTCAATATTATAACCGTTCAGAATTTCGTTTTCTTTTACCTTTTTGATTATGTTTTCTACCGCATAGTACTGATACGGTCGAAGCACCATTAATGCTTTGGCAGTTTCATTCAACACAATGTACTTACATATCATTTTACTGATATGACAAGGTTCTAAAAAAGCATCCGTAAAACCATTCAGTATGTTGTTGAGTGGATTATTCTGTTCGTCTGTCCAGTGAAAAGTCTGAAGATATTCCTGCTTGTTTATTCCGAAATTGCTAAAATATTTGGTGTTTACCCCGTTACTGATAACGAATAATTGTACAAAATGAAACAAACCTTTTCCAGCACCAAAGCTATGTTTTTGATAGCGGTTGATTTGGTTAAATGCTTCCTTCATTTCCAAACCTCTTCGCTTTAACTCAATTTGTACTAATGGCAAACCGTTTATCAACAGCGTAACATCATAGCGATTTTGATATTTTCCTTCCTGTGTAATCTGATTGGTTACCTGATACTCATTTTGACACCAATGTTCTACATTAAGAAATTCAAAATATAGATTATCGCCATTATCTCTAATGATATGATGCTTCTTTTCTCTTAATACCTTGGCTTTTTCAAAGACAGATCCCTTATTGAGAATGTTTAATACTTTTTCAAATTCACTGTCGCTAAATTGTATATGATTGTGCTTTTCTAATTGCGTTTTAAGGTTTGCCAACAAAGATTTTTCATCAGCTATAGTAATATATTTATATCCCAATTTTTGTAATTGGATAAGGAGTTGTTCTTCTAAAATTTGCTCAGACTGTTTGCTCAAAATAATTATGAATTAGGAGTTAACCGTGTTTTTTTATCTACACACAAATTTAACAAAATAAAGTGATCTCAATTCATTAGCGCCTCCTAATTCATAATATAAACTTACCTCAAAGCTTTAAACATCTGTTCAATGGCTTTCTTCTTTTGTTCCATATTTGGATGAACATATAAATTTAATGTTGTACTTATATTTGAGTGCCCCAATAATACACTAACTGTTTTGTAATCACAATTACTTTCGATACAACGTGTGGCGAAACTGTGTCGCAAACCGTGGAATTTTATTTTGGGAATTTCTAAATGTCGCATTAAGTTTTTATAGAAACTGCGGTACGTTCTGGGTTCTGTAGGTTTAGCATCATTGGTCAGCACAAAAAAAGAAGGATTTACTATTTTTTTGATGGGTTTTATCAATCGAATTAAATCTCTGTTCATCGGGATTTCGCGAATGGAGTTTTTGGTTTTTGGCGTGTCTAAAATGAGTTCTGTTTTTCGGGTTCCGTCTTCTATTACGTAGATTCTTTGAATGGTACGATTCACGCTGATTACTCCGTTGTCGGTATCAATGTCCTCCCAAGTTAAAGCACATATCTCGCCAATTCGCATTCCTGAGGATAAACAGATTAAAACACCTAAATTCCGAAAGGTAAAATGTTCTTGTATGTAATTCATTATTTTTTTCTGATGCGTTCTGGAAAGCACTTCTATTTGCTGATTTTCGCGAATGGTAGGATATTGAATTTCGAAAGGTTCATAAGCAATCCATTTGTTTTTAGCACCAAATTTCAGCACCATTTTCAAAACGATTAAAATGTCTTTGATGGTTTTTTGGCTTAAACCAGCTTCTAATTTTTGCAATACAAAAGTTTGTACATCGGCTTCCTGAATTTCGTATTGATTGCCAAAAGAGGGTAATAAATGATTTTCGATGAGTAACACATACGCCGAAAAGGTTGATTTTTTCACATAGTTTTTTTTGTCTGTTTTCCATAAAGAAATGACTTCTGAGAGTTGTTTTTTGTCCATTTTTTTTGAATTAAAGATTTAAAAGAACAAAGGAAGTAGAAAGTAAATAAATGCGTTAGTATTTCAATCGGCGGATAATATTCTCCTTAATTTTCATAAAAGAGATTTCTAATCTTGGTGTTCCAAATTTGAGATTTCCAGGGTTTGAAGATGCGTGGGAAGTGAAGAAGTTGGGGGAAGTAGCAACTAATTTTATGTATGGAATGAATACTGCTGCAACAGTTTATGATGGTGAAAATCAGTATATCCGAATCACGGATATTGATGAAAGAACTAGATTATTCACTCCAAATCCTTTGTCATCACCAGATGGAGAATTAGAGGATAAATATTTATTAGAAAAAGGAGATATTCTTTTTGCAAGAACTGGAGCAAGCGTTGGAAAGTCTTATTTATATAGTGAAAAAGATGGCAAAATTTTCTTTGCGGGCTTTTTAATCCGTCTTAACGTAAAAACTGAAAATCCATATTTTATTTTTTCACAAACACTGACCGAAAAATATCAAAAATGGGTACTTACAATGTCAATGCGTTCAGGGCAACCAGGAATTAATGCGGAAGAATATAAGTTATTGCCAATAGCTCTTCCGTCGTTTGAAGAACAATCCGAAATTGCGTTTTTTCTCTCTAAAATTGACGAAAGAATCCAAGCCCAAAGCAAAATACTGATACATCTTAAATCCTTAATTGAAAGTCTTAATGATTCTTTATCGGAACAAAAAATAAGAATTAATTCTAATTTCGAAAATTGGAAAAAAGTAAGACTTGGAGATTTGGGATATACTTTCACTGGTTTGTCTGGAAAATCAAAAGAAGATTTTGGTAATGGAAAAAGATACATCCAATACAAGCAAATTTTTGATTCTTCCAAAATCGTAATTGAAAACTGTGGATATGTAAATGTTTCAGAAAATGAAAATCAAAATAGTGTAAAATATGGGGATATATTTTTTACAATTTCTTCTGAAACGCCTGATGAAATTGGGATGAGTTCAGTTTTGTTAGAAGATGTGAAAAATGTGTATCTCAATAGTTTTTGTTTTGGATTTAGACTTAATTCCTTTAAGGAATTACTCCCTGAATTTGCTCGTTTTTTATTTAGAAGTAAAGTCGTTCGGAATGAAATAAAAAAGTTAGCACAAGGAAGTACAAGATATAATATGTCGAAAACAGAACTTTTAAAATTAGAAATTTTATTGCCATCAATAAAAGAACAAAAAGAAATTTCGGCATTTCTTTCTTCCCTATACCAAAAAAGCCAAACCGAAAAAGCCATTTTAGAGCAGCTGGAAATGCAAAAGAAATATCTATTACAGCAAATGTTTGTTTAACATTCTAAACAAACATATTTTGCAGCAAAAACTTTTTCTGTTCTTCTAATTTTTGCAAAAGTTGGTTCTCCATATCAATTTTTGAGTCTATAGAAGAAAGGAAATTGGCGATTTTGGTTTGTTCAGGAATACTTGGTAGTAAAATATTAATTGAATTAATATCCGAACTATTAACCGCAGTAAAAGTACTTCCTTGTTCAATTGATTTCCATTTATCCTCAAAATATAATAAAAATTGATAAATAAATTCGAGTATAGATTTATCATTGTTTTTTACTGAGCAAATTCCCCTACCAATGCAGGCGTAATGTTTGGATTTTCCTACATAACCAACTGGAGCTCTTACGGTTAACAAAAGATCACCAACACCACAAAATTTAGTGGGTTTACTCGTGTATTGTCTAGGATTAGATTTTCTATTTAAAATATCTGCATTTCCCTGTATTAATGGTATTCCGATATTTTCAAAGTTATATGAAGAAGAATCTGGAGATTGTCCCATTTGAATAATAACAATGTTTTTTAACTTCATTTCCTCCCATTTCGAAAAATCATTCCCATTATTATCTTTAAACCTAAATTCTTGCGAAAATATTTTTTTAGCAGTTGCAACCTTTAATTTTTCTAAACCCTCAATTATTTTGCTTTGGGTTGTAATGCGTTCGTCTATGAGTGAAAGAAATGAAGCGATTTTTTGTTGTTCTTTATTTGAAGGAAGTGAAATTATTATTCTGTAAAAATCTGAATGATTTAAATCAGGAATTGTTGATGTTCCTGCAAATCGAAGTATTTGATTTTGTGTTTTGTTTAATTTCAAAAAGTTATACAAAAAAATCTTATCAATGTATTCTGGATATGCTACTTTGAAAAAGTTATTATGAAAAGCGCCTGATACATTAGTAACAACTTGTCCAGTATTTCCTGTTCTAGTCATTAATATGTCTTTTTCATTACATATCACAGATTGTGGAGGATTTAATATATAGTATTTTTTTCCAGAACCTGCTTTTAAAAATTCATTAGTTATATAGAAATATGAACCTGTTTTATTCTCAGTAGATCTTTCAGATATTGCTATTTGTAGCCCTTGGTTAATTTTCACAACTTCTCTCAGCGGCTTACTTTCCCATTGCTCCGTGAATTCAGGAAATCTCAAATTTGGAACTTTACCACCACTTTTATTTTCTTTTTGTATATCGGTCATATTATTATCTTCTTTTTCAGCATTAAGGATTTAATCTATTTGCTTTTTTATTTTTATTGTGTATCTTTGCAAAAGCTCAGTAACCATTCCTTTATTGGTTGTAAGTGTTAAAGGAGTATAAGAAGCCGTTTAGTTCCGCTAAGCGGTTTTGGCTTTTATATACGCTTCGTATTCTTTTAATAGCTTTCTTTTTCTATGTTCTGTTTCAATATAATAAGCCGTTATGAACATATAATATTCTCCTCTGTCGGTTAAAATCACAATATAATTTTCGGTTTCATTAAACAAAACAGTACGTTCATCTTTTCCTCTTACATTTTTCCAGATGAGAATTTCTTCGTGTTCACAGTTTTCTATAACAAACTTTGGAAAACGTATCCGTTCCATTCTTCTAAAATCAGGTTGTCTATTAGCTTCGTCTTCTCCTTCGTGCGTAATGTGATAAAATGTACGATGCATTCCGTCTACTTCCGGGTATTTTCTCACAGATACTTTTAGACCTTCATAAATAGGGTGTGCTTTGATAAAATCGTTATGAAAAACCGAATAAACAGCGTCAAAATAGGTTGAAAAAACTCCACCATATTCGCCAAAAGATATCAATGCAGGAAACACTAAACTCATACAAAATAAGGTTTTTGTGGTTTCCAAATAAAAACATTGAACTTTCGCTCTTTCAATAAAGTAGATTTTGTTAAAGAATATTTAGAGCGATGTTTAATGAGATTGATTAATTCATTTTTAGCTTTACTATTTGATAATTCTCTATTTACATAAGCAGTAGCACCTACTAATAAATCGGCTAATTGCAAAATTTCCACTTCGTGAGATCTTACCTGTTGTACTTTTTTAATAATTTCTTTAGAATAGTCGTATTTGTCATTCCTTAAAACCTGTTCCAGTTTGTGAACTTTTTCTTTACTTCTGGTATCTTTAATGTCTATGTAAATATGATGAGAGTTTTCAGGATTCAAGATAGCTTTCAACATTCCAAAATACATCTTATAGTAAAATGTATCGTGTGTATGATTGAACTTTTCATAATCTATTGCAGATTTATTAGAAACTACAAGCACCCTAAACTGCAAGTCATCATCATCAAAAAAATAATTGATTACATCTTTGTAATACTCGATTTTTGATTTTGAAACTTTGTTCCATTTTAGCTCATAGTAGGTTCGATTGTCATTATCATTCTTTTTATTTTTAGGAATAAGGTTGTGTTTGAGTTTAAAACTATACAATCTTTCAAAAATTTCTTCCTTCTTTTCAATCGGACAATAAACAGCCCCGATAACCATAACAGGCTCTTTGTCATTCTGTAAATGACAACTTTCATCGCAATATATATTGATTGTTGGCTTCATTATAAAAAATTAAAAAACAAGTCCCAATTCTTTGAAATACACATCAATTTCTTTGTCCAATTCCGCTCGCTTGGCTTCCAAAGATTTAATTTCCTGCATTACAACTTTGATATCGATTTCTTCTTCAGCTTCGAAAGTATCTACATAACGAGGTATATTAAGATTATAGTCATTTTCTGCAACTTCTTGTAAAGTAGCCAAATGACTGTATTTCTCAATTTCGGTTCTATTACGATAAGTTTCCACAATCTTATTGATATGCTCTTCACGTAACATATTTTGGTTCTTAACTTTCTCGAATTCTTTACTTGCATCAATAAATAGGATATGGTCAGGATCTTCCTTACATTTCTTAAACACCAAAATACAAGTCGGAATACCAGTTCCGTAAAAAATATTGGCAGGTAAACCAATTACAGCATCTAAATAATTTTTCTGTTCAATAAGATATTTTCGAATATGTAATTCTGCCGAACCTCTAAACAAGACACCGTGTGGCAATACAATAGCCATTGTTCCGTTTTCAGCAAGATGATGAATCATGTGTTGTACAAAGGCAAAATCTGCTTTGCTTGCAGGGGCTAATCTACCGTATTGACTAAAACGTTCGTTACTAAGATGCAGAGGATTAGCACTCCAGTTGGCTGAAAATGGTGGATTTGCTACAATGGCTTCTGCTAACAAACCTTCGTGTTGAGGATGTTCTAAAGTGTCTTCCTGTTTGATATCAAATTTCAGATAATGTACGCCGTGAAGTATCATATTCATTCGGGCAAGATTGTACGTTGTTCGATTCATTTCTTGTCCATAGAAATTATTGACATCTTTTACTTCTCTTGCTACACGCAGTAATAATGAACCTGAACCACAGGTTGGGTCATATACCGATTTTAAACGGTTTTTACCAGTCGTAACGATCTTTGCGAGAATTTTAGATACTTCCTGAGGGGTGTAGAATTCGCCCGCTTTTTTTCCTGCACCACTGGCAAACTGACCTATCAAATATTCGTAAGCATCACCCAATACATCAAGTTCTGTATCATTCAATTTGAAATCAATTTCGTCTAAATGCACCAACACTTTTACAATAATAGCATTTCGGGCATCTGCTGTTCTTCCTAAATTATTACTATTTAAATCCATATCAGAAAACAGGTCTTCAAAGTCTTCTTCACTTTGTGTTCCCATTGTACTTAACTGAATATTGGTCAATATCTTCTGTAAATCTTCAAGAATAAAATTGTTGCTCCCGCTATTTCCTCGTTTAGCGATTTCACTAAACAATTCAGATGGTTTTAAAAAGTACCCTAAGGTTTCAAGAGATTCTTCTCTAATAGCTTCAATGTATTCTAAGCCTTCGGCTGTGTTTTCATCAATATTTCTGAATTGGATTTTATCTTTTTCCAAAATGGAGTTCGCATAAATTTCCATTTTTTCAGCCAAATATTTATAAAAAATAAATCCCAAAATATAATCTCGGAATTCATCAGCATTCATTTTTCCACGCAGTGTATTGGCTATATTCCAGAGCTGTTGCTCTAATATTTTCTTCTGTTCTTCTGACATTGAAATAAGCGTTATTTGATTAGGGATTTATTATCCTTAAGAATCTACTAAAATAGTAAACTTTTAGATTCTAAACATTATGCTTGCTATAAAAATGATTGATATTTAAATTGGTAAACTTACTTTAGATTTTTTTGTCATCTGTTATAACTTTCGACCTTTCTTTTTCTTCATCCGTTTGGCAAATTGTTCTTCCTCGTAATCGACGCCTTGTGCATCAGGTAAAACGCTGAACAATCCTATATCGGTATTAAGCGAATGTTCCTGTGAGAGAAACTCAAAAAGGTCTTGTGTTGGTAGGTTGTCTATTTCATTTACTTTATCCTGTATCTTCAATTCGGGTTTGTTTCCGTTGTTCCACCAATCATTGAATACGTTTGCCGACAAGTTTCTTTCTAATTGTGAGCCATTCCAAACACTTTGACTCTCGTGGTCGATAAACGTGATACCGTAAATCCGTCCGCTTTCGTTCCTGCGGACAATCGTATTAATACCTTGCTCTACCAGTTGCTTTTTAAAATCTGTTTCGCTGTTTGTAGTATGTATAGCCAATTCAATGGTATTCTTTAGGACAGACCTTGCAGGATTGATTTTCATTTTCTCTTTGGACTGCTCAAAATGTTTTTGAAGCTGTATTACTCCTGCATCTTTTCCAAAAAGTGATGCTTTGAACGGATTACTTACCTTGTTTCCGTTCTTGTCCAATGCCACATATACTAACCCGTTTACAGGCTGTCCGTTCCGTTCTCCTTTGACTTCTTCTGCTGTGATGTTGAATAGAGAAAGTAAAGCATTGTAACTACCTATAGTATTATAACTATAATACTTTGGTAGATAGCGTACTACCGAAGCAATCTGGCTTTTGATGTCGCCATTTTTATGATTTACAGGCTTGAAAACTTTATTCGTTTGTTTCTGCTCCTGGTCGGTAGCCTTTTGCAGATTGTATTTTGTTTCCAAATCCCGACAAATAGCCATTGAGCGTGGATGGTCGTAATCATCGGGGATTTTCTTTCCGTCAATAGCTACACAAGTCGAAACAATGTGTATATGCATTCTGTCAATATCCGTATGCTTGAAAACAATATATGGCTGATTGCCGTAGCCCATACGCTCCATATACTCCTGTGCCATTTCCATAAACTGTTCATCACTGACCTTATCCGCAGGATCTGGGTTCAGCGATATATGACGTACCGTCTTTTCAGTTTTAATATTTGCAGACAGATACGGCTCAAAGCATTTATTAAAATAGGCTACAGAATACCTGCCGTCCACCGTGTCGGGTATCTTGTTCAGTAACAAAACCGTTCCGTTTTCCTTGTCCACTTTCTGTTGATTGTACAAAATCGCTCCGTACATATTACTTCCCTTTCCAATTTTTGCAATCATAACTTTATTCTTTTTTCAGATACTTCTCTTCAAATTCCTGTGTTAAACGGATGACTTCCTTAGTGACTTTTACCAATTCGATGGTTTCTTTTTCCAATTTAAAAAGGTATGTTCCTGCTTTTTTCTCTGAAAAATTGCGGTACAATATCTTCACAACCTGATTATAATTTGTTCCGATTGCTCGGAATTGGCTAAAAAATCGGGTCAATTTTTCGTGATAATCTATTGCATCCATATCAATTTTTACGGTCTTTACCGTCTTTTGAAAGATGCAAGCCGTAATAAAATGTGCCTTTACACTTATCCCCGATTGGTCAAAGAGGGCAAGGAACTTGGCGTTTCCCTCTGCATTCAGGTTGATGGAATACCGATGTACCGCAGGATCAATCTTTGGTTCCCTTCCTGTTTTCCTAATCTGTTTTCTGTTTTTCTCTTCCATAATAATCCATTTTAATTTTTAATAAACGTGCGACTTCGGAGCCGTTTCCAGCTCCCTGCAAGGGCAAGTGCTCTTGAGGTACGGAAATTTATTTCGAGGACCTCAAGAGATAACTTGCTCTGAACAGGAGTTCAGAAAAATCCGTATTGCAAACGGATTGGAGTTAGCAGAAAAAACCCATCGTTTCTATTACAAATTTCGGCAAGACTATTTGAATAACAATCATTTACAATCACGCCAAACAAAGCCAATAAACGCCAAATAGTGCCACCTTTATGGGGATTGGAATTGCTTTTATTTCCTTTGTAGCTGGTTAGCTGGCTGATTGGTTATGCCCTTAATAAAATAACTGAACAGCAAAAATCCCGACAGCAAATCTGCGTGAATGATTGCAAGCGGATTACAGATTTTTGAGTTAATAAACTAGCTAATTAAAGGCATGCACGTGCGTAGATAGATATGTAGTTACATAGATACAACAGTATATACAGCTGATTGCTTAGTTAACCAAACAGCTAATTGGATATAATATTAAAAATGATAGATATGATACACGAAGAAAACAAAAATCAGCAACCCGAAAAAGAGGATTTCTCTATTGAAAATTTCATAACTGATGAAAATAAACAATCTTTCACGGAACAACAGGCAGTAACACATCGGGAAGATTTTGTCAAACCCAAAGTAGATGAGGAAGCACTGATGAACATAATTGCAGGGGAAGATCCCGAGGAAATAGCAACAGAAACGGAACAAACCAAACCGTCAGCGAAGACCACGAAAAAAAGTACCTCCAAGCCAAAGAAGCTGAACAAAGAGGACTATTGTGAACAGTTTTTTAAAATTCCGACCACAACTGCAAGCAAAGGAAAATCGGTCTATGTACGGCAGGAACACCACGATAGGTTTAACAGGCTTACCAACATTATGGGCATTGACAAGCTGACAATTTATGCGTATCTCAACAACATTATCGAATACCACTTTCAGGAGTTCGGGGAATTGATTAGCGAAATCTACAACGATAAGCACAAACCGTTGTTTTGATTGTGGTGCGGTGTCGGGAGTGGTGCGTAGCTCCCTCTTAAAATTATTTTCCAAAACAAAAAAACAGAAAAAAAAGAAAGCCATTCTAACAAGGTGGACAGGGGAAAAACCAAAAGGAAACGGAATAAGTCCCGAAGGGTGGCAGGGCAACTGAGCAACTCGCCAAAGCGACCTTTTTTTGCCCTGCTATTATGCCGTAAGCTTTTGGTTGGGCAGTGCGGTGGCTGTCCGCCTTAATTTTGCTACCTTTTTATTCTTTTTTTGGTACATTTTTAAATATTTCATCATAGTATTTGGCAAAACACCGCCACTCAACGCCAATGGATACAACATTAGAATGACCTATATCAATAGCTTTTATTTTCGAGGTTTAAATGATGTTGATATGGAAATAACAGTTTTAGACATTCAGATTTTAAAGGCATTGCATAGGGAAGTAAAGGAAGTTTCCAATTTGATAGCGGAAATGACTGCACCCTACAAAGCATTACAACAGGCAACAAAATGGCTCGACCAACAGGAAGCCTGCCAATTACTCAATATCAGTAAAAGAACATTGCAGACATATAGGGCAAAAGGAATTCTTGGGGCAACGCAAATCAATCGGAAAACATATTTCAGATTGTCCGAAGTGGAGTTACTTATGCAGGGAGAGCGAACATTAAAAAAGCAAAAGAAATGAAACAGATTGGAAATTCAAACGAGGATATGCTTGCCCTGCTCGAAGCTGTGGTAGGTATCAAAAACGAACTGCTGTATATCAGGGAATATTTCCACCCACTCTTAAAAGGAGAAATCTACCTGTCAGGCGAACAGGTTTGCCAAATGCTACACATCAGCAAACGGACGTTACAACAGTACAGAGATGACGGACTGATACCTTTTATCAAACTCGAACGGAAAATCCTTTTTCGTGAAAGCGATATTATCAAGGTATTGGAAGATAACTATCAGCGTTAGCCGATTAACGGTAGTTAATGCTTCAATTTTGTTCAGGTTCTTATTCAAGTCGTTTAAATTCAAATGATAATTTCAAACTGTCTCCCGAAACCAAAGCATTTATTTTGTCTCCCTTTTTCCAGTATTTTATCAATTTTGGGAAATCCAACGTGTCGTTTTTGAATTCAAATTTGTCTTCTTTTATTTCCGACATTTCAAATTTTATAAACTCTTTTTCTTTGGGGATTTTAACAAGTAAATTCCACTTTCCATCGGTCTCCAAAATCCTCATTGTCTCTTGGCTTATCGTATCATTTTTTTGAATGGTAAATCCAATCCCACTGTATTCCGAATCGCTGATTTTTTCCCAATTTTCAAAAGTAGTTTTGCCCTGTTTTTCATTTGTCCGTTGCCATTTACCTAACAGCCAATCAAAGTTTTCGGATTTTGTCGTTGTAGTTTCTTTGTTTTCATTTTGTTTGGTGTTGCACATTGTAAAAGCAAAGGCAGTTAGTATGATAGCTATAAATTTCAATGTTGTTTTCATTTTATAATTGTATGAGTTCGTTTTCTAATAAATATTCTTTTCTGATTTTTTGATTCACTTTATCCATGACCGAGATGAATAAATCATCAGATTCTTTGGGATTGAGTTCTTTTAAGATTTTAGCTTTTACCAAAGAAAAATAAATGTGTTCGTTAGGCAATTCTTTTTCAATTTCTGAAAGAATCATTAAAGCCTTTTCCGTTTTGCCTATTTTACTCAAACAAAAACAATAATTCAGTTTTACAATTGGCGATTGCGAAACTTTTTGCATCATCTCGTATAATTTCGCAATGTGATTCCAATCATTTTGCGTTAGTTCATTTATGGACATATACTTGCTGATGATGATAGCTTCAAGATAAAACTTGCTTATTTTTTTTGGTTTATTGAGATAATTAAAAGCTAAATTGAGTAATTCTTTATTCCATTTTTCACGATTTTGATTGAAAAAAGAAATGAGTTTACCATCGTGAATTTTTGCTGGAATCCTTGCTGTATGAAAGCAAAAAAGTGCCAATAAGTTGCTTGTTGATTTGGATTGGTATTGATTAAATAAAAGTTTTGTCAAAGCAAATGCTTCCAAACATAAATCTTCATTTACAATATTTTCTGTCTTTTCACTAAAAGAATCAAAACCGATATTGAAAACCGCATAAAATATTTCTTCTATTATTGAAACCTCTTTTTGATTGGCTGTAATTGAATTTAGGTCAATATCATTACCGTTAAATTCAAGCTGAATATTTTTCTTTGTTCGGTTGATGTTTTTATAAATTGCTTCCTGATTGATTAAAGTACTGTCACTTATTTCGGGAATGCTCAAACCAAAGATATTTTTGAGAACGAAAAGTATTTTGGCTTGATTGGAAACATTTTTTAATGCCGAAATGAAGATAATGGTTTGAAGCCGTAAATCTGTTTCATTGCTGGTTGACGAAGTATCTTCAAATTGTTCTACTGAAAAATTATGGTTTTCTTTCTGCTTTTTAATTTGGTTGAATACATCGTTACGAGCCACGATGAAAAGCCAGTTTTCTTTATTATTCGGAACATTGTTTTGATTCCAGATTTTTAAGGATTTCAAAAACGAATTTTGAATAGCGTCCTCAATTTCAGAAACGTAATTTGTGCCAAATTGATTTAATAATCCCGAAAACAGCTTTCCATAAATCGCTCTGTAATTTATCTCTTCGTTGGGAAGAAAATTATTGCTCATAGTCTTCCATTTCCATTATCGGACGGATTTCGGTAGTTCCTCCATAATGATGAGTAGGACATTCTTTAGCCAATTCTACAATCGTTTCTAAATCGTCAGCCTGCAATAAGTAATATCCACCAATAATTTCTTTCGATTCCAGGTAAGGTCCGTCTTTGACTACACTATCTTTTCCTGTAATGAACACACCTTTTTCGTGCAATCCGTCTCCAGAAATTAAATGTCCTGCTTCGGCTAATTTATTTGCCCAATTCATATGAGCATTAGCCAACTCCTCCATTTCTTTAGGAGATAATTCATTTAGTTTTTCAACGTCTTCGTGAAGTAATAATAAGAACTGTTTCATTGTAAATTGTTTTAAAATTTCAGTAAAGACATTTTGGTACCTCGGTTTTGGACATTTTTTTGTGATTTTTTTCTCCTTGAAATTTATAAATATTTATCAACTACTAAATTATAAAAAAAGCCAATACAAAAACTATATTGACTTTCTTTAATTGCTTTATCAGTTTCAGAGTTGCGAAACAAATGACTGTTCCATTCCCTTAAATTTATGTGATACCTTTTGCATATCCTTACCAACTTTCTCGTTGACTATTTTGGCGTAAATCTGTGTGGTAGCAATATTCTTATGTCCTAACATCTTGCTCAAACTTTCCAAGGGAACACCCTCACTCAAAAACAAGGTGGCAAACGTATGACGTGCCAAATGAAAGGTTACTTTCTTTTCTTTAAGACAGTCAATCTGTTGGGATATTCTCTTTAGGCTGTCATTGCAGACTGTGTTTGATGGTACAGGGAATACCTTTCCGTCCTTTGCAAATCCTGCATACTTTTCGATAATCATTTTCGGTATATCCAAGAGCATCACGTTTGATGATGTTGCCGTTTTCTTTCTGCGTACAATAATCCATTGGTTGCCGTCAAAGAAATCTTGAATATTACTGTTTCTAAGCCCTTTCATATCCGAATAAGACAACCCCGTAAAGCAACTGAAAACAAATAAATCTTTAACCAATTCGTCTTTCTTTTTCTCGCAGTTAAACGTTACAAGATGTTCTAACTCATTTCGTAGCAGATAACCTCTGTCTTTGTCCTTTTTTGTATTCTTGTATTCGCTGAACGGGTTGAAAGCAAGATGCTTTCTGCTCATTGCCAATCGGCAAAGCGTGGTAAATCCAATCATATACAGCCAAATGGTGTTGTGTGTCAAGCTTTGGTCGTCACGCAGGTAGTAATCAAAGTCCTGTACAAAACCAGGTGTAAGGTCATTAAAGGACAAATCGGAATAACCGTATTTTGTAAGTGCAAAATTTCGTAGGTGTTTTAAAAGTATTTTGTATTTACTGCGTGTGCCATTTACCCGAAGTCCACTATTAACCTTTTTCTCATAGTCCAATAGGAACTGTTCATAGAATTTGAAAAAGGTCAGTTCTCCGCTTTCCATCCCAAGAACGGCATTTTTAAGTTTAGCACTGTTTACAGCCCCCTCATTCTTTAGAATTTTGGAATAGCATTCCTCAATACCCGAACGAATTTTGTCAAGTTTCCTGTTTGTGTCTTGTGCTTCTCGGCTTTTACCCAAAACCCTGCCGTACTTCAAATCCCAATTTGTTGCGGAAATATCCAGCTTGGTACTGAATGCAGACTGTTTGCCGTTTACGGTAATTCTGCACATAACCGTAACTTTTCCGTTTTTCTTTGGGGCGTTCTTTTTAAGGTAGAACAATACCTTAAACGTTGATTTTTTTGTCGTTTCCATACTCACAATTCTTAATGATAAAATTAAACCTATGTGAGCTACGGAACAATATGAAAAACTATGCAAAAAGCTGAAATACAGTATTTTAAACGATTATTTCTAATGTTTAAAAGTAACGTTTTAGTAACCTTACTTTTGCCAAACCTCGCTTTTTACTGCTTTTTACCTCATTACCAAAAAATCATAAAACGGCTGTAAAGTCTTTATTTACAACCGTTTTGACTGTTATTAATCTTTGATGTATTTTTACTGAAACTTTATTTTAAAAATCTATTATTTCTTCTCTGTTTACTTATTTTTAATAGCTGTGTATTAGAGGAAGATACTATTCAAATTGAAAAAACAGAACAAGAAAAGAAAACGTTTGCTATTTTTTCACAATCTTCAAACATTCAAGGAAAAAGTAATAAATCTGCTATTGATTATGCAAATGGTTTTTCTATCTTAATGCAACGATATGATAGTATACACAATACTAATATATCAGGACTTGTAAACACTACGAACATTGTCGAACATAAAAAGAACTCTTTACAAAATGTTATTGTAGAAAGTAAAGAATTTTACATCGAAAATCGATTACATTCACAAACTATTTTTGATGAAAATGGAGATATATGGGTGATGTATCCTAGAATTAAAAATAACTCAGTAGATGGTTTATTAATTGCAAGCTATACTGATAATGGGACCAATGTCTTTTTTAGTTATGTGAAAAAGGATAGTGAATTGTATATTTCGAACGTAAAGTTATTTCAAGAAAAATTTGATAAACAAATCAATAATTCAATTAACAAAAAAGCTAATGGAGATAATTGTGGTTTTGAAGGTTTGCCTTCTTGTGATTTAGACGAGGTAATAATAACTCCTAATCCAGGTGGAAGTGGTTGTTCAAATTGTTATACTACACCTCCTGAAAACAGAGGAAGTAGTGGTTGTTCTCAATTTGTTGAGTGTATTGACAATCCTCCAGGCGGTGGAGGAGGTGGAATTATTAGTCCATTTAAAACTCCATGTGATAAGATAAAACCTATTGGAAAAAATGATAAAAGTAAAAGTTTAATGAAAGATTTAAAAATTAAAACCTCTGAAAATAAGGAACATGTTTATATTTTAAATGCTGATGGAAATAATATAAATGAAACTCATTTTGAAGGAAATGAAGGAGAAGCTGGTGTAGATTTTAATTTTTATGGTCAAATAGATGGTTTTTTACATTCTCATTTTAAAGGTTTACCCCCTGTCTTTTCAGCTGATGATATTTTAAATTTAACATATTTATATAAAAATGGATTTATTAAAGATGCAAATTCCTTTGTTTTTGGTCTTGTAACAGAAAATACTCAATATTATATTATAATTGATGATTTTGAAAGTTTTGATAATTTTTCAAATATCGTTATGATGGGCGGAAATGAAATAAGTGACTCTGTGTACGACTACTACAATCTTGTATATCAAAGCTCTGGAATTAAAGAATCTAATAGTGTTTCTACGAATGAATATTTATTTCTTAAATATCTAGAAGCTCAAAAATCAGGATTGAAATTACTTAAATCCGATTCAGAACTAAATGATTGGAAACTATTATCAAGTGCTACAAATGGTAAAATAAATGAAACAAAATGCAATTAATTATGTATAAAATTAAATTTTTTATATCTATCATTATTATGATAATATCTTTACAAGTTCATTCTCAAACTTTAAAAACAACATCTAATAGTAATAACCTAAATAATAATATAGATAACTTTATAGGGACTTGGTATTGGAAAGATAATGGTAAATCTTTGAAAATAATTTTTAAAAAAGATAATATAGATCTTCCTATGTATGACAATGTAAAAACAGATGTTTTAATAGGTTTTCATAAATACATTTCTAATAATATAGTTGTTGAAAATTCCACTCAATACATTAACAGTCGTTTTACTGATAAGAAGTCTACTATTTTAGGAACTACTTATGAATCATCTAATAAATTAGAAGGAACAATAAAACATGTCTCTAAAAATAAAAGTTTAAAATTTAAAATATTATATATAGATTCAAAACATATAAAACTAGAAATGTTAGAGAATATTAATAGAATTAGAATTAATCAATCAAAAATCAGCAAAGAGATTGACTTACCTCAAAATATTATTTTAACAAAAGAATAGTCACATTGAATACATTTTTTTTGGCTTAGGTTTGAAACTTCTGTAATTAATTGGACGAATTTACATTATATTGCTTTTATCGTTTTGCTTTCTAGAAAAATAAAAGTTTAAACAGGTTTAATATAAAGACTATAACACCTTTTATGTTAAAGTAAAAGGTGTTTTTTTATAGAAAAAAATAGACTCACAGTTCTGTAATTTTTGTTATGCTTCATTTTAAATAAAAAGTCGAAATTGCACCTAAACAAAATACAAAAGCTATGAACGACAATAAAAAATCTCATTGGGAA
>NZ_JAOCHX010000017.1:0-60164 GCF_029843245.1 Empedobacter sp. GD03739
AGATTAGATTCTAACTATATCGAACTATCTAAAAATATAAAAGTAATTGAAGATAAGGATTCTTTAAAAATAGAAAATTTTGAATTCAATATTATTCATGGATATAAACCTAATGGTATATCTGATAAAAATTTTCAAGAAAAGTTGTTGCAAATAGGATATTTTAAAAAAACTATAGAACCAAAATATTACAATGAAATCAATTCTATTTTTAGTGAAAAGAAAGTTGTTGATTCATATTCTATGGGATGTATACCTTGGTTTAGAGATATTTTAATTTTTAAAAATAAAGGAAATATATCAGGTATTGCTAAGATATGTTTTGAATGTAGGCAAAGTATTATTCGTGGTACTATTAAAAATGTAGAAGATTTTGGGCAAGATGGAGATTTTGAAAAACTTAGTAAAATATTAATCGAAAAAAATGAATAAAAAACCACCTAAATAACTTTAGATGGTTTTTGAAATTATAAGTTGTAATAAATTACTTATTCATAGAGATTAAAAACTCTTCGTTAGAGCGCGTATGTTTGATACGATCGTGTAAGAATTCCATCGCTTCTACAGGATTCATATCCGATAAATGGTTGCGAAGAACCCACATTAATTGTTGTGTTTTGTCGTCTAATAACAAATCATCTTTACGCGTAGAAGAACTTACCAAATCAATCGCTGGGAAAATACGTTTATTCGAAATCTTACGATCCAATTGTAATTCCATGTTTCCTGTTCCTTTAAATTCCTCAAAAATAACTTCATCCATTTTAGAACCTGTATCAATCAATGCAGTTGCAATAATTGTTAAAGAACCTCCATTTTCGATATTACGAGCTGCTCCAAAGAAACGTTTTGGTTTGTGCAACGCATTTGCATCAACACCACCCGACAATACTTTACCAGAAGCTGGCGAAACAGTATTATAAGCACGTGCCAAACGTGTAATAGAATCTAAAAGAATCACCACATCATGTCCGCATTCTACCATACGTTTTGCTTTCTCTAAAACGATATTCGCAACTTTCACATGGCGATTTGCTTCCTCATCAAACGTAGATGCAATAACTTCTCCGTTTACCGAACGCTTCATATCTGTTACCTCTTCCGGACGTTCATCGATTAATAAAACAATCAAATAAACTTCTGGATGATTTTGTGCAATTCCATTCGCAATATCTTTCAATAACGTTGTTTTACCCGTTTTTGGTGGCGCCACAATCATACCACGTTGACCTTTACCTATTGGTGTAAATAAGTCAATCACGCGATTTGATAAAGATTTAGAATTACTTAAATTGAATTTCTCGTTAGGGAAAAGAGGAGTTAAATGCTCAAAAGCGATACGATCACGTACATAATCTGGCGTACGACCGTTGATTTCTTTGATTTTGATTAAAGGAAAATATTTTTCACCTTCTTTTGGAGGGCGAACTTCTCCTGTAATTGTATCTCCCGTTTTTAATCCAAATAATCTAATTTGAGATTGCGAAACATACACATCATCAGGTGAAGACAAATAATTAAAATCAGATGAACGTAAAAAACCATAATTATTATCTGGTAGAATCTCTAAAACACCTTCAGTTTCAATAATTCCATCAAATTCATAATTCGCAGCGCGATATTTATTTTTTTGATTTTGATTGTTGTGGTGATTATTTTGTTGAGATTGATCGTTTTGATTACGATTATCAGATTGATTATTTTTCTTCTGATTATTTTGGTTATTCTTTTTCAGATCTTGGCTTTTGTTTGCTCGTTCCTGAAATTTATTAACGCGAGGATTATTTTCTTCCTTTTTTTCTGTTTCGGTAGAAATATTTTCAACTTTTTCAGTTTTTACTTCTTCTGCAACAGCCTCTTTTTGTTGAACTTCTCCTTCCGAATTCTGAACTCGTTTGCGTTTCGGTTTCTTTTCTTCTGTAGGTAGATTTTCAGCTTTATCTTTTTTAGCAGGTTTTGTTTCAGCTTTTTCTTCAACCTTTGGTTGGCTGTTGATAAAACCTAAAACAGCGTCTAACAATTCGCCTTTTTTTAATTTCTTATACCCATCGATTTTCAGTTGCTCTGCAACTTGTTGTAAATCTGGTAATTTGAATGATTTTAATTCTTCGATATCAAACATAATCCTATAATGAAGGTATTAATGTGTTTATATTTTTTTTATTCAATAAAGTAATTGGGAATCATAACAATAGAATTGTTATAAAGCGTATAAATTTGAGATTTATTAATGCAATAGTACGAATAATTATAAAAACTCAAAAAGTTTTTTTACATTTGTATTCGAAATTTAAGAAATGATTCAAAGAAAGCAAAGTATATATTTATTCTTAAGTGGAATAATTTCGAGTATATTCGCCATGAATTTTGATAAGCTGTTTGATATTCCATTAAATTGGTTACAAAATCCGGAGAAAGGAGATTACATTTTTTCGTTAGCCTTTTTCTCATCAGCTTTAATTTCATTTTTAACCATTATGTTTTTCAAAAAACGTAAGTTACAGATTAGCTTAGGATGGTTAAACATTATTTTGAATGTTTTATTAATTGGTTCTTTTGTATATTGTCTATTAACATTACCTGGAGAAGGAAATTCTGAGAAAGGTATTTGGGCATTAGTTCCTTTAGCTTCGATTGTGCTTCTGTCAATTGCCAATCGTTTGATTAAGAAGGATGATGATCTTGTAAAATCAGTAGACCGTTTCAGATAGACCAAAAACTTTTTATATTATGAGTGTCTAAAAGCAGTTTCAAGCAATTGAAACTGCTTTTTTCGTTTAAAGAAGTTTATTCGAATGTTAAATAAAAATTAATTTTACACTGATGTTTTGAAAATCTAAACTAAAATAAAGGGGTGTTGAATTTATTTGTAATGAAATTATAATTTAACCCCTAAAAAAATAGGGGTGTTTTTATTTTGTGTTTAATTTTTATTTATTTTTGCATCATAAAACAACACAAAGTAATTTTCTTATGACATCATTTCGTTTTGAAGCATTAAAAGCCGCAAGCAATCGCAAACCGGTAGCTGTTCCTGAATTAGGGAAAAAATCAGAAATTTTTGGAAGCAATGTTTTCAATGACAAAGCAATGCGTCAACATTTAACTTCAGAAGCTTATAAAGCCGTTCGTTCTGCAATGGATTATGGTACTAAAATCGACCGTAAAATGGCAGATTTTGTTGCTTTAGGAATGAAAGAATGGGCGATGAGCAAAGGTGTAACACATTATACACACTGGTTTCAGCCATTAACAGGAACAACAGCAGAAAAACATGATGCTTTTTTCGAAACTTCATTTGATGGAGCAGATCCTGTAGAAAAATTTAGTGGATCATTATTAGTTCAACAAGAACCAGATGCATCTTCTTTTCCAAATGGAGGAATTCGTAATACATTCGAAGCACGTGGATATACAGCTTGGGATCCAACCTCACCAGCATTTATTTTTGGAACAACTTTATGCATTCCGACAGTATTTGTTTCGTACACAGGAGAAGCTCTAGATAATAAAACACCTTTGTTAAGAGCGCTTTTATCAATTGATGAAGCAGCTACAGAAGTAGCGAAGTTCTTCGATAAAAATGTGAAGAAAGTAACTCCGACTTTAGGTTGGGAACAAGAATATTTTTTAATTGATGATGCTTTAGCGGCTTCTCGTCCAGATATTTTACAAACTGGTAGAACGTTGTTAGGACATGTTTCTGCAAAAGGTCAACAATTAGAAGATCATTATTTTGGTTCGATTCCTACACGTGTTTTAAATTATATGCGCGATTTAGAAAACGAATGTATGTTGTTGGGAATTCCTGTAAAAACTCGTCACAACGAAGTTGCGCCGAATCAATTTGAGTTAGCGCCAATTTTCGAAGAAACGAATTTAGCAGTTGACCACAATTCATTATTAATGGATGTGATGCAAAAAGTAGGTGAGCGTCATCATTTTAAAGTATTGTTTCACGAAAAACCATTCAAAGGAGTTAACGGATCGGGAAAACACAATAACTGGTCGTTAGCAACAGATACTGGAGTAAATTTATTAGCGCCAGGAAAAACACCAAACAGCAATTTACAGTTTTTAACGTTTTTTATCAATACCATCAAAGCAGTTTCAATTTACGAGGAATTGTTACGTGCTTCTATCGCTTCTGCTTCTAATGACCACCGTTTAGGTGCGAATGAAGCGCCACCAGCAATTATTTCAATTTTTATTGGTCAACAATTGACAAAAGTATTGGAAGAATTAGAAGGTGTTTCGACAGGAAAATTATCTCCAGAAGAAAAAACTGATTTAAAATTAAACGTTGTTGGGAAAATTCCAGACGTTTTATTAGATAATACAGATCGTAATAGAACTTCACCATTTGCTTTTACAGGAAATAAATTCGAATTCCGTGCTGTAGGATCGACTGCAAACTGTGCAAATGCAATGACAACGTTGAATGCAATTGTAGCAAAACAATTGATCGATTTCAAAAAAGAAGTTGATGCGTTGATTGAAACAGGTTTGAAAAAAGACGAAGCAATTTTCAATGTTTTACGTGAGTATATCAAAGAAACAAAAAATATATTATTCGAAGGAGACGGATACAGCAAAGAATGGGAAGAAGAAGCAGCTCGTAGAGGATTGTCAAATCACAAAACAACTCCATCAGCTTTAAAAGCAAAAGTTTCTCAAAAATCGTTGGATTTATTCTCGGAGCTTAATGTAATGAACAACACAGAAGTTGAAGCGCGTTATGAAATCGAATTAGAAGATTACATCAAGAAAATTCAGATTGAAGGTCGTGTTTTAGGTGATATTGTTAGGAATCATATTATTCCGACAGCTTTCAAATATCAAAATATATTGATCAAAAACATTAAAGGATTCAAAGATATTTTTGGAGATGATTATGAAGAATATGCAGGCGAGCAATTAATCATTTTAAAGAAAATTTCGATGCATGTAAACGAATTAAACGCAAAATTGCACTTAATGATGGATGCGCGTAAAGAAGCAAATGTGGTTGAATCTTTAGAAGAGAAAGCATATGCTTATTGTGATAAAGTAAAACCATATTATGATGAAATTCGTTACCATGCGGATAAGTTAGAATTAATGGTAGACAACGAATACTGGGTCTTAACAAAATACAGAGAATTATTATTTACGAGATAATATTTTCAACAATAAATTACAAAACCGATGAGAAATCATCGGTTTTTTTTTATTCAAATTTTCTGAATCCCTTGAGTTATTGTATCTTTGCAATCCAATAAAAGTATATGGCAGATTTAGGTCTATTAGATAAATTAAGAGCAATCAAACAACGTTTCGATGAGGTAGCAGATTTAATCATCCAACCAGATATCGTAACAGATCAAGCTCGTTATGCGAAATTAAACAAAGAATATTCTGATTTGAAAGACTTTGTTGAAATGCAAAAACAATACGAAAACTTAATCAATGTAATTGAGGAAGCAGACGAAATTATTCAAGATGGTTCTGATGCTGAAATGGTTGAGTTAGCTAAAATAGAAAAAGACGAAGCAATCAATGCGATTCCACCTTTAGAGGAAGAAATCAAAATGATGTTGATTCCAAAAGATCCAGAAGATGAGAAAAACATCATTGTCGAGTTACGTTCTGGTACAGGAGGAGATGAAGCAGCGATTTTCGTAGAAGATATTTACCGCATGTATTCGATGTATTTCAAAGAAAAAGGATGGAAACACGAAGTATTAAATACTTCTGAAGCATCTGGAAAAGGATACAAAGAGTTGGTGATGCAAGTAGAAGGAAATGCAGTGTATGGAACGATGAAATACGAATCGGGTGTTCACCGTGTACAACGTGTTCCTGAAACAGAATCGCAAGGGCGTGTGCATACATCGGCGATTACGGTTGCGGTTTTACCAGAAGCAGAGGAAGTTGATGTAGTGATTAATCCAGCAGATTTGGAGTATCAAACAGCGCGTTCGTCTGGTGCGGGAGGACAAAATGTAAATAAAGTTGAAACAAAAGTTCAATTAACGCACAAACCTTCTGGAATTGTAATTGTTTGTCAAGAAGCGCGTTCTCAACATAAGAACCGTGAAAAAGCGTTACAATTATTACGTACAAAATTGTATGAAATCGAGTTCGAGAAAAAACATTCAGAACGTTCTGCTCAACGTAAATCGTTAGTTTCGACTGGTGACCGTTCGGCTAAAATTCGTACATACAACTATCCGCAAGGACGTGTAACAGATCACCGTATCAACAAATCAATTTATAATTTGGATAACTTTATGAATGGAGATATTCAAGAAATGATTGATGCATTGAAAATGGCAGAAAATGCAGAAAAATTAAAAGGTTCGGAAGAAGATTTCTAACATCAATTTTAAATCTTAGATCATACAAAACACTTCAAGAAATTGAGGTGTTTTTTTATATATTTATAGTATTAAGAATAAAACAAATGATGAAAACAAGAGTTAAAATTTGTTGTATTAGTAGCAAAGAAGAAGCACAACAAGCGATAAAATATGGAGCGAGTGGATTAGGTTTAGTTGGTAATATGCCAAGCGGACCAGGTATTATTGGTGATGATTTAATCAAAGATATTACACAAATTATCCCGCCAACATTAGCTTCGTTTTTATTAACAAGTGAAACAACTTCAGAAACAATTATTCAACATTATAAAAAAGTTTATACGAATACAATTCAGTTGGTTGATGAGCTGAAAAACGAAGAATATCAAATTTTGAGAAACGAATTACCTTGGGTAAAATTGGTACAAGTGATTCATGTAATTGATGAAAATTCGGTAACTGAAGCGATAGAGAAATCTCAGTTTGTAGACGCTATTTTATTAGATAGCGGAAATCCTAACTTACAAGTAAAAGAACTGGGAGGGACAGGGCGCACGCACAATTGGGCGATTAGTAAAAAAATTAGAGAAGAAATTAACATTCCTCTATTTTTGGCTGGCGGTCTTCATCCTGATAATATTCGTGAAGCGATTGATGTTGTTCAGCCTTTTGGCGTAGATATTTGCAGTGGTGTAAGAACTGACGGAAAATTAGATGAAAAGAAATTAGACGCTTTTTTTAGAGCGGTTAATGGTTAAAAAAATAAAATCCTTGTCAAAGTTTTGAATCTTGACAAGGATTTTACTTATTCAAAAACCTAATTAGAAGTTTCAAATTCTATCAAATAATTTTTTAGAGGGTAATTAGTTGTATTTCTAAAATTACTTGTAATCATAAACTGATATTTTTTATTTGGTTCTAATTCTACACTAATTGTCCAACTTTTATTATCATTTGACCAATATCTTTTCTTGAAATCACTTTTAGGAAATGCGGCTTCACCTAATTCACCATAATCTACTCCAGTATTAAATCCATTTAGAGGTTCAGAAAAATTGATGGTAATCTCTTTTGTTTTGGGATCAACATTTTTACTGTAATTGTTAAATTGTTTTATTCCAAGAACAGTAGGTCTTTTGCTTTCAAAATCTTTTTGAAGTTCTTCTAATGATTTAGAAAAATAATTTGATTTAGTTACATAATCTTCAATAACAGCTTCGTTTGCATAATCTAATTCGATTAATTCTTTTATTGCATTTTGTTTATTATTCGCTTGATTGTAATAGTTTTCAGCCATCTGATAACCGACATAATAACCTAAATCTCTTACACCAAACTCATTTGGAGAATCTCCCCAAAGCCATTTGTTTAAATTATTAAGAGTAAACATTTCTTGTTCAAATCGTGCTCTTACTTTTTCGTTATTCTTCTTACCATAAGCTATTGCAGGAGCTACCGATGGTACATTCATTGCTTTTGTGGAGACAAATTCTGCAATACCTTCGTAAATAACATTAGAAAGAAGATTGTTTGCTGGTAATTTTTGTTGTGTATGTACATACTCATGCGCATTTAATAATATTAAATTATTAATCGGTTCGCTATCAAAATACAAACGTCTTGAGTTGCGTTGATTTTCAGGAAATTCGTCTGTAATGGTATTTTTATCCGTCATCGCAATTTCGCTTCCAATCAAAACACTTCCATCTTTTATTGTTCCATTTGTACGTAATGCACCAATTGTAAAGTAAATATTAGCTGGTTTTAATTCAGGATAAATCAATCGGAGTTTTTTAATTCCTTTATTCAAATCTTTTGATAGATTCTTAGACTTTAAGGTATTTTTTCGAACCGAATTCCAGAATTTAGGATAAGTATTAATTGCATTGATATAATCTTTTTCGGTATAATTTCTTGCTTCTCTAATTAATTTTAAACCTTGTGTACCTTTTGATAAATAGTCGTCATTCAAATATTTATATTGCAATACAGAATCTTTAGTTTGAGTTATTTTATCATAAGCAGTCCAAAAATTATCCACGTCTGATGTAAAAACTTTTTGCGCATTGACAGAAAAAGAAAAGAGGAAATAAGCTGTAATAGATGTTAATATAGAATTTTTCATAAATAGTATTGAGTATCTAAAATAATCTATTTCTATTTAATTCAACAAAAAAATCCATCCCAATAAATTGAGATGGATTTTACATTTATAAAAAACTGAAAATTAAAATAATTATTCTTTTTTAATGTCCTGCACTGATTACTTTACCTGCTCCTTTTTTGATAAAGAACAAAATAAATGGAATACAGATTAGGAAAACTACACCCAAATACAAGAAAACATCCATATAAGTTAACACAGTTGCTTGTTTGGTAACTTGTAAATCGAGTAGGTTATAGGCTTTATTTAAAGCTTCATTTGGAGCAAAACCTTTGCTCACGAAGCTCATTTGTAAATTCTGAATATGTTTTTGTACATCAAAATCAGATGTATCAAGATGCGAAACTAAATTTGTTCGGTGTCCAACTGTCCAACGCGAAATAAATGTTGTAATAATCGCGATACCAAAAGATCCTCCTAACTGACGCATCATTCCTGTAAAGGCAGCTCCTTCACCAATTTGTTGCCCCGTCAAACTAGAAAGTGAAAGTGTAGTAACAGGTACAAATAATAATCCCAATCCAACTCCACGAACAATTAATGGCCAAAAGAAATGCTCGGAACCTGTGTCTGGTGTTAAGATTTTGTATGACCAAAAACTGTAACAGAAAAAGATAAAGAATCCTCCTGCAACCATATATTTAGGTGGTACACCTTTTTGTAACATTGTTGCGATGATTGGCATCATGAATGCAGTCATCAACGATGAAGGAATTAATAATAAACCAGCATCAGTTGCTGTCCATCCTAAGATTGATTGTGTATAAATTGGAATAACGAATGTCGATCCATATAATCCAAATCCTAAGATGAAGGATAAAATAGTACCAACTGCCAAGTTGCTATCTTTCAGTACACGTAAATTTACAATTGGATGTTTGAAAACTAATTCTCGCCAAACAAATAAAATGAATCCGAAGAAACTTGCAATACTTAAGGTTACAATTGTCGAATCTGAGAACCAGTCGTCTTGTTGTCCGTGTTCTAATACATATTGTAACGATCCAACTGCAATGGCTAACAAAATAATTCCCAAGAAATCGACTTGACTTAGTTTTGATTTCTCTGCATATTTTGGACTGCGAACAAATGATATCGTTAACAATACTGCAATAATCCCGATCGGAATATTGATGTAAAATATATATGGCCAAGACCAATTATCAATAATATAACCTCCTAAAGGCGGACCAAGCGTAGGACCAACAATAACTCCCATTCCGTAAATTGCCTGCGCTAAACCACGTTTTTCGGGTGGATAACTTTCGGTAATGATGGTTTGCGAAGTTACTAATAGCGCTCCACCACCAAGTCCTTGTATAAATCGGAACAAGATAATTTCCCACAACGTTGTTGCATTTCCACAAAGAAATGAGGCAACTGTAAAAATGATAATCGAAGCCGCAAAATAATTGCGTCGTCCAAATTGTTGCGACAACCAGCTGGTCATCGGTACTACAATTACGTTGGCAATTGCGTAAGCGGTAACCACCCACGCAATATCAGTTAAAGAGACACCCAAACTACCTTTCATGTCATTCATCGCAACGTTTACAATTGTTGTATCAACAATCTCTAACAATGCACACATGATGGCGGTAATGGTGATGATTACACGTCTTGCACCATATTCAACTAAATTATTTTCTTCCATAATTTTTCTGAATAGGTGTTATTACTTTGCAGAAGTATTCGATTTTAAAAGAATATCAGCTTCCACGTTCATACCTGGACGAATCATTTTCAACATTTCGTCTTTTTGATCGATAAATTCGATTTTAATCGGAAGACGTTGAACTGTTTTTACGAAGTTACCAGACGCATTATCTGGAGGTAATAACGCAAATTTAGCACCAGTTGCAGGAGATAAAGACGTTACTTTCGCTTTGAATTCGTGGTTTGGATATGCATCTACTTTGATGATGGCTTCTTGTCCAACTCTAATTTTTTCTAATTGAGTTTCTTTGTAATTTGCCACAACCCAAATATTATTTGTTGTCACAATATTAAACAAAGATTGACCAGCTTGAACCAATTGTCCTGGTTGTAAATTAATTTTAGAAACTTGTCCATCTTCAGCTGCAATTACATACGTATAAGACAAATATAATTTTGCATTATCGATGTTTGTTTTGCTTTGACCAATTGCTGCTTCCGCAACTTTAATTTGTGCTTTTGAAGCATCAGCTTGTGCTTTCGAAGTGTTCACTTGTTTTGCTGTAGCTTGCGCTTGTTTTGCTGTAGAAGCTAATTGAGCACGAGAAACACCTAATTGTTCTTGTACAATTCGCAATTGCTTTTCAGCTGTTTCTTTTGCTGCTAAAGCTTGCTCGTATTGTTGTTTTGTGATCGATTGATTTTGGTATAATTTATTGTAACGATCAAAATCATTTTTCGTTCTCCAAACTTGTACTTTTGCTGCTTCTACATTTGCTTGAGCTGTATTAACACTTGCTTGAGCTGTTTCGATTGTTGTATTTGCTGCAACTGCACCAGCTTCTGTCACTCCAATAGCTGCACCAGCTTGAGAAACACCTGCGTGAGCAACTCCTAATTGACCTTCTGCTTGTAATAGAGCATCTTGCGATTGTTGCAATTTCAAGGCAAATTCAGATCCATCCAAAACAACTAATGTATCACCTTTGTGAACCATTTGGTTATCTTCTACTAAAATCTTCTGAATGTATCCTGAAACTTTAGGTATAACAGGTGTTATTTTTGATTCAATTTGTGCATCATCAGTAATTTCGTGCGCTTGTCCGTGTAAATATTTATAAACTCCATATCCACCTCCAAGGATGATTAATGCTCCTAAAACGATGATAAATTTTGAATTTATTTTTTTCTTTTCTTGATTATTTTCTTCCATATCGAGAGGTGTTATTGTACGTTTTCTAATAAAATTCCTGTAGTATAGTAATATTCGTAGATCGCTAATTGTTCGTCAGCATCTCCGACAACTTGATTGATTTTTGCTTGCAATTGTTGTACATCCGCTTCTAATAAATCGTCTGTATCAGCCAATCCGTTGTCATTTTTATCTTTTACAATTCTGTAGTTTTCGTTCGCTTGTTCTACAGCTTCTTTGTAAACATTATTTTTCTTTTTTGCTAAATCATACTTTTGAAAAGCTTCGTTCATTTCAACTTTAGCTTTATCAATTGTCGTTTCTTTTTGCATCTCATTTTCTAATTTCTGAGCTTTTGCAATTTCAACTTCTGCTTTATTTTTATACAAAGAAGATAAATCATATTTCAATCCGACACCAACATTTGTTGCATTTGTAACCGAAGCAACTTTATCAATATCCATCGCAATATATCCAGCTGAAACCGCTAATTGAGGGTAATAAGCTGCTTTCGCAATTTTGATTTGACTATCAGCAATCTGATTTTTTACATCATATGATTTAATATCTGTACGATTGACGTAATCTTGAGAATTTTGATTGATGGTTTTCAAGGTTTCTACATTATCAACATGAACGATTTTACTTTCGTCTTGTCCAGTCAATAAATTCAATCGGTAATTGATGTTTTTGTATTGCGTTTCGGCTTCATCAATTGCAACTTGCACATTCGATGCTTGCAATTTTGCTCTCAACAAATCATTTCTCGCGATGATTCCGTTATCCAAAAAGTTTTGAAAATCTTTCACACGTTGATTTGCTCTCACTAAGTTTTCATTCAACACATCGATAGAACGTTGCGTTTTGTACAATCCAAAATATAAATTAATAGCTTGCCAAACCACATTTTCTTTTGTTGCTTCGATTTGTAAGTTTGATAAATCAACCATTAATTCATTGCTTTTGATTGCATTTTTAATTTTAAATCCAGCAAAAACAGGAACAGAAGCACTTGCTTGTCCTAATAATAATTGGTTCGGTTCAACTCCCATTCCTCCACCAGAAGATTGCATCGGAAGTTTGATGTCTACATTTGTTGTCGTAAACAAATGCATATATTGTCCACTCAACGAAATGTCTGGTAAACGATTGTTTTTCGCGCTTTGTACTTTATACTCACTTGTATTTTTAGCAGCTTCGGCAACTTTCACAGATTTGTTGTTCTGCAAACTTTGTTGAATAACTTCCTGCAAAGAAACGTTGGTTTCCTGCGCATGAGCGAAAGTAGCAACAACTAAACAAATCGGTAAGAAAATTTTATTTTTCATCGTATAGTAAAATTGCTTTTAAAGAATCTATTAAATAAGGGTAATATTCTTCGTGAATATGTTCTGTAAACTCTTCATGAGAAGATAATCCCCATTGTTTCATATATGTTTTTTCGTTCAAAATCAAATAAGATGTTCCACCAATAACTACCATTACAACAGCTTCGGCAGGAGCTTTTCGTTTAAAAACGCCTTCAGAATATCCTTCACTAATAATGTTAGTGATATATTCTAAATTTTTCGTTTTTAACTCATTGACTTTACAATCAATTTCTAAAATTGAATCTCTTTTCGAATATTCTCTTGCCATAATTCCATGAAATTCAGGTTTATCTAAAATTCTATTCAAATAAGCTTTTAGGATTGACTGTAACTTTTCAAATGGAGAAAGTGTCGAATTTTGAGAAATCGAGGCCAATGATTCATTGAAAGTTGTGATACGCCAACTAAATAAATTCTCGACCAATTTATCTTTTGATCCAAAATAATAGCTAATCATCGCAATGTTAATGTTTGCTTCTTTTGCAATTTCTCGAACACTTGCAGCATCAATTCCTCGTCTTCCAAAAACTCGTTCAGCCGCGCCCAAAATTTCTATTTGCTTCTCACTTAATTTCATCTTATAAAAATTGAACGTGCAAAGTTAAACAAACGTTTAATTAATTTAAAAAAAATAAGTATTTATTTTAATGATTTTTTATAATTCATTGATTAACTTTTGTCTATGAAAGAAATTTTTCTACATCATATTTGGAAATTGAATCAATTTTCACATCAAAGCTTACAAACTTTTCATGGAGATTTCATTGAAATTGTGAAAGTTGGAAAGTTAAACCATCATGCTGGGCCAGATTTTTTGGAAGCAGAAATCATCATTGGCGATAAATTGTGGATTGGAAGTGTCGAAATGCATGTCAATTCTTCGGATTGGAATTTTCATCAACATTCAAATGATTTATCGTATCAAAATGTGATTTTGCATGTTGTATGGAATCACGATTGTGAAGTTGATATTTTGCGTCAACGTAATGTACAAACTTTGATTTTACAAGATTTTGTAAAACCGGAAATTGTTTTTAATTATCAAAATATTATTAATTCTAAGTTGGATAAAATTTATTGTGAAGAATTTTTAGATTCAATTGATTTGAAGCAATTTTCTTTTTGGTTTGAACGAATTTTAATCGAACGTTTCGAAGAAAAAACAAACGATATTGTACAAATTTTAGAACACAATAATTCCAATTGGGAAGAAACATTGTTCAAAAGTTTGGCAAAGAATTTTGGATTAAAAGTTAATGTAGAAACTTTTGAGATTTGGGCAAATTCTTTTCCGTTCAAAGTTTTGCAAAAAATACAATTTAATGCCCAAAAAGTTGAAGCCTTGTTTTTTGGACAAGCCAGTTTTTTAGAAGAAAACTATGAGAATGATTATTCTAAGCAATTAAAAAACGAATATCAATTCCTGAAAAATAAATATCAATTAGAATCAATTGAAAATAGTTTGTTCCGATTTTCGAAAATGCGACCAATTGGTTTTCCGACGATTCGTTTGGCGCAATTAGCATCGATTTATGTGAATTATCAAAGTTTGTTTTCTGAAATTATTCAGCCAAAAAATTTGAAAGAATTTTATAAAATCTTCGAAAATTTGGAATTAAATTCTTTTTGGGAAACGCATTATACATTTAAGAACGAATCAAAATTTCAACTCAAAAATCTTTCAAAAGATAAAATAAATAATTTGCTCATCAATTCTATTATTCCGATTCGTTATGCTTTTGAGCGACAAAAAGATGAGGTAGAAATTGATTTTTATTTGGATTTATTAAATGAAATGGAAGCGGAAAATAACTCGATTTTAGATGAATTTGAACGAATTGGTTTTGAAAATAAAACCGCAAAAGATTCTCAACAATTAATTCAACTTAAAAAAAGATATTGCTCCGAAAAAAAATGTTTAAATTGCGCTATCGGACAACAAATTTTACGTTAAATGAAAGATCAAATTAGGAATTTTACCGAAACAGAATGGTTTAATGTGATTTCGCGATTTGCAGACAAATTGGGAATTCGCGTTGCAAAATTACGTTTGATTTTCATTTATTTAACCTTTGCAACTTTCGGTTTAACCTTTATTGGTTATTTTATTATGTTATTCTTTTTTTGGGTAAAAGATTGTTTTGTTATCAAACGAAAATCGGTTTTTGATTTGTAAAAAATATTTACAAATACTTAAAACCTTTTATTAATTTTAGATTTCTTAATTTGTTAAATATTTGATGGTTATGTCGTTTTCGATATCGTGAGTGTTTGATAAGGATATTATTTTCACTTCTTTTCCAACCAAGATGAAATATTTAAAAAAATCTACTTTTTACCTGAATAAATCGCAAAGATTTGGCTTGTATTTATTATTTGTTTTGATTTTGTTATTTGAGATTTTTCAACATATTTCAGTTGAAAAAGAAACATATCAATTATCAGAAGCAGATAAAGCTTTGCTAGCAAATTATCAAAAAACTCCGAAAAATTATACATTTAATTCTACTTCAAATAAACAAGTAAAAGATTCAATCAAACCCTTTAACCCAAACGAATTATCTTTAGAAGATTGGATGAATTTAGGGTTTTCGGAACGTCAAGCCGAAGTCATTTTGAAATATAAAGGAATTGTTGGCGGAGAATTTACATCGAAAGAACAGCTTAAGAAATGTTATGTTATCGATGAAGGAAAGTATAATGAATTAGCTCCTTTTGTTCTTTTACCAGAACAATCTAAATCGAGTTTTATAGATTATTCATCACCAAAAACTAAAATAGTTTACAAAAATTTCAATCCAAATGATTTGCCACAACAAGGCTGGGAAAAACTTGGTTTTTCGCCAAAACAGGCAGAAATAATCATGAAATATAAACAGATTGTTGGAGGAAAGTTTACCTCGAAAGAGCAATTGAGGAAATGTTTTGTGATTGATGATGCGAAATATGCAGAGATGAAAACGTATATTTTGTTACCAGAAAAATCAAAGGAAGATGAAAAAAATGAGAAAAAACAAAGTGGCAAAAAGATTCAATATGTAAAATTTAATCCAAATAGTTATTCTGAAAATGATTGGCAAAAAATAGGTTTTTCGTCTAAACAAGCTGCTTCAATTATGAAATATAAAAATATTTTGGGAGGTCAGTTTAAATCGAAAGAACAATTGAAAAAATGTTATATGATTTCGGATGAAAAATATGCAGAAATGGAATCTTATATTGATTTACCTGAAAATGTAATTTATAAAGCTGAGCAGCCAAAAGTTGAACAGTCAAAAAGTGAAGATAAAGTAGCAGAAAAAATAGAAATAAAAGGTAAGTTTAATCCAAATAATTTGAGTCATGAGGATTGGATAAAACTCGGTTTCACAGAGAAACAAGTAAATACGATTCTTAATTTTAAACGTTCGTTAGGTGGGAGTTTTAAAGATGCAAAAACATTGAAAAGATGTTATGCAATAAGTGAAGAAAAGTTTATGGAAATTGAGCCTTATTTGGTGTTTGAGTGATTTCATTCATTGGTTAGTTTTTAAAATAAACGCGTTGTAGGATTTCCTAAACGCGTTTATTTGTTTTTATGTGTTTGATTATTAGTAGTTAAACAACTCTTCTAACGTTAATTCTTTTACTTGTCCAAGTTTTTCAACAGATGGCCAATCTAAGTTTTCTTTCTTACCAATTAAACCAACATTGAAGTTTTGACCTTTGATATGTTTTTGGAAAAATTGATCCAATTGATCTAATGTTAATTTAGATGTTTGATCGTAAATATCTTTATTGATATCATAATTTAGACCTTTATCTTGTAATGATAACCAATAAAAGAACACATTTGCTTTTGTATAACGACTTGTAGCGATTTGCTTAAGTGCTGCTTGCTTAGAATTATTGAATTGATTTTCTGCTTTTGGCATATTATTCATTAATTCTTTCATTGCGTCAACAGCTTGTGGCAATTTGTTTGCTTGTGTTCCAATTACAGCTCTTACATAATTGTAATTATCTTTTTTATTTGCATTAATGTAATAAGAACCAGCAGAATAAGCCAATGATTTAGACTCGCGAATTTCTTGGAAAACGATAGATGACAAACCTCCACCAAAATACTCATTGAAAATTCCTGTAGATGTCAACAAAGTTGGATCATATTTAGTATCACGAGCAAAGAAATTAATTTCCGCTTGTACCATATCGTAAGGAGCAAAATATACTTTGCCATCTGTAGCTGGTTGTGGATATTCTTTTTTCTTAGGATAATCTAAATTTTTCCCGAAATTATGATTTTGTTCAATTGCTTTTTTCGTTTCCGCTTCATTATTTCCGTAATAGAAAATCTGGTGCTTGTAATTAAAGAAATCTTTGATGATTTGCGTTAATTCTTTTGGATCAATAGCTTTCAAATCAGCTTCAGAAATAATATCTCTCGAGCGATTATTTGGTCCATATTGCGCATAAGTGTTCAACAAAGAAGAAATCACGTTTTTGTTCTTTTTTGAATTTTCTCTTGATTTCAAGATTGTTTTCACATATTCTTGGTAAGATTCATTATTTGCAACGGCATCACTTAAAAGATGTTCAAATAATTTGATTCCGCTTGTTAAGTTCTTTTGTAAACCTGTGATATAAACAGAAGTTCTTTCTGTACCAGGATTAACTCCATAATCAACACCAATTTTATAAAACTCTTTTTTCAAGTTTTCTGGCGAATATTTGGACGTTCCTAAATAATTTAAGTAATTAATCGCTAAACCAAGCTTTTTGTTATTGTCTGATCCCATATCCGCGATATAGTAAACAGAGCTAATATCGTTTGTCTTGTTCTGAATCGAAGTGAATTTTGCATTCTTGATTTTACTTTCGTTCAATTCTTTTTTGAAGTCAACAAAAACTGGTTTAATCTCACTTGATTTAATCTTCATGAAATCTTTGTACCAAGTAGATTCAGCATCACGATTCAATTGAATTGGCGTAATTCCAGGATTCGAAACACGTACCAAATCCTTGTTTTCACCTTGACGTTTGTAAACAATTACATAATTATTCGTATAATTATTCTTTGCAAAGTCCATTAGTTCTTGCTTTGTTACACGACCCATATCATCGTATTGATCGACAACTTCTGCCCAAGGAACATCATTGATATATGATTTGTACAAACTTGCTGCTAAAGAACGAGTATTTTCCCAGCTTTTCATACGAGATTTTCTTAAATCATTTACAACTGCTTCTATCATCCAATCATCAAATTCCCCTTTTTTGATTTTTTCAATCTGAGCAATTAATAAATCACGTACTTCTTCTAAACTTTGTCCCTGTTTTGGAGATCCAGAAAAAGAATGCATACCATAATCTCTAAAGAAAGAAGAAGAGCTTCCTGCTCCTAATGTTTTTTGCTGTTGATTGATATTTAAGTCGATTAATCCAGCTGTAGAATTACTTAAAATATAATCAATTAATGTTACATATTTTGCATCAGAACTTTTTGCTCCGTTAAAACGGTAAGCAAACTGAACACGTTCCGAAGATGGACTAAAAACTTCGCTTGTTACAATTGTTTTAATCGGCTCTTCTTTTGCAACATATTGTGCAGGAGCTGCTTTTGTAGCATAATTTCCAAAATATTTGTCAATCATTGGAACAGCCGTATCAAAATCGAAATCACCAATCAACATCACAGCCATATTGCTCGCTACATAATATTTATCGAAATAATTATGAATTGCAACCATTGATGGATTTTTTAAATGTTCTGAAGTTCCAATAGTTGTTTGTGTTCCGTAATGCGATTTTGGAAACAATGTTTCCATCATTTTATAAAAAACTAAACGTCCATCATTGTCTTGTGAACGATTAAATTCTTCGTAAACGGCTTCTAATTCAGTATGAAAAAGACGTAAAGTTAATTCACTAAAGCGCTCAGATTCTACTGTTAACCATTTCTCTAATTCATTATTCGGAATATTATTATGATAAATTGTTTCTTCTAAAGATGTATGTGCATTAGTTCCTGATGCTCCCAAAGATGAAATTAATTTATCGTATTCGTTTGCCACAGCATATTTGGATGCTTCTTGCGAAACTTGATCAATTTTTTTATAGATTTCTACTTTTTTTGCAGGATCTTTTTCTGCTTTGTGCTGTTCGTATAAATCTGAAATTTGTTGGATCAAAGGTTTTTCAACAGCCCAATTTTGTGTTCCAATTTTAGAAGTTCCTTTAAAAACCATATGCTCTAAGTAGTGAGCCAAACCAGTATTGTCTTCTGGATCGTTGTTAGAACCTGTTTTTACAGCTATATGAGTTTGGATTCTTGGTTCGTCTTTTATTTGAGCCAAATAGATTTTCAAACCATTTTTTAGCGTATAAATTCTTGTATTCGAAGGATCATTTTCTACCATTTCGTAGGTATATCCTTTATTGTCAGTTTTTTTCACTGTTTTTAATTGTGCGTGAGTAAATACAGAACCAAAAATGATTCCGCAGATCAAAATAGATTTCCTCATGTATTAATTTTTTAAGTTGCTTAAAAGTAATACATTAAAACGAATAAGAGAAAACTATTTTCGATATAGAGTTATTTTGTTAATCTAAAACCAATCATTGTAAAGAGTAAACCAATGAGTACACTCAAAAAAATATAAATAATTGGTGTGATGTAATTTTGTTGTTGAATTAAGTTGAAATTTTCATACGAAAAACTTGAAAATGTCGTGAAACCTCCACAAAATCCAGTTATCAGTAAAAAATTGAAATAGGTATTTCCTAAACCATTTTTGATTGAATATCCATATAAAGTGCCAATCAAAAAACAACCGATAATATTTGTCAAAAACGTAGCAAATGGAAAAGGTTGTGAATAATATTTTCCGATTCCGTACGAAATTAAAAATCTTGCAACACTACCAAAAGCGCCACCTAAACCGACAAATAGTATAGATTTTAAGAGATTCATTAAATTCTATTAACAATTTTAATTAAAGCTAAAAATAGTAAAATGATGAATGAAATAATTCCTAAAAAGAATAAACCTAATCCAAAATAAGCAATTGTAATTGTTCCAATATTCCAACCGATTAAGTTGATTGAATAACCTATCAAAATCAGTACTACTGAAATCAATAAAAATTTGAAATTATTTACTTTTTCTAAATTCATCATTCCTAAAGATGTGAAGCTAAAACAAGTTCAGCTTGACATCTGTATTTTATTTTGAGTATTAAATATAAAACTATTTTCCGATAAAATTCTTCACAGCAATTGCAACTTTTGCTCCGTCCATTGCGGCAGAAATAATTCCACCAGCGTAACCAGCTCCTTCAGCGCAAGGAAATAAACCAGCAACTTGCGTATGTTCTAAGGTTTCTTCATTTCTCGGAATACGAACAGGCGAAGAAGTTCTTGATTCTGTTGCCACAATATTTGCATTTTCGGTATAGTAACCATTCATTTTTTTACCAAATGTTTGGAAACCTAATTTCAAAGATTGATGAACTTCTTTTGGTAAAACTTCGCTCAATAAACCTGATGTTAAACCTGGTAAATAAGAACAATCGTTTAATGAATTGGATAATTTCCCTGAAACAAAATCAGTCATTCGTTGTGCGGGAGCTTTTAATTTACCTTCACCAACTTGCCACGCTTTTTGCTCGACCATTTGTTGAAACTTCATTCCACCCAAAGGTCCAGTAAAACCATATTTAGCAAAATCTTTTTCATCAACTGTTACAACCATTCCCGAGTTTGCAAAGAATCCGTCACGTTTAGAAGGTGACCAACCATTTACTACCAATTCTCCTTCGTCTGTAGATGCGGGCGCGATAATTCCACCGGGACACATACAAAAAGAGAAAACGCCGCGACCTGCTTCTTGAGAAACTAATGAATACGAGGCTGGCGGAAGAAATTCGTTGCGTTCTGTTCCGATTGGACAATGATATTGAGCAGAATCAATCAAACTTTGGTGATGTTCTACACGAACGCCTAATGCAAAAGGTTTTGCTTCGATTAAAACTTTCTTTTCATCTAGCATTCTGAAAATATCACGAGCCGAATGTCCCGTTGCTAAGATCAAAGAAGAAGTTTTAATTTTTTTATCATGATTAATTTCAATTCCTTTGATTTGATTATTCTCGATGATAATATCCGTTAGTTTTGTATCAAACCAAACTTCACCACCACATTCGATAATTGCTTCGCGCATGTTGGCGATAATCCCAGGTAACTTATTTGTTCCGATATGTGGATGCGCTTCTTGTAAAATACGCTCTGTTGCACCGAAATGGACAAACCATTGCAATGATTTCAGAATGTTTCCACGTTTTGTAGAACGCGTATATAATTTTCCGTCCGAATAAGTTCCAGCGCCACCTTCGCCATAACAATAGTTAGATTCAGGATTTACTTTTCCTTCTTTATTCATCGCAGCTAAATCACGACGACGATCACGAACATTTTTACCACGCTCGATAATAATTGGTTTCAGACCTTGTTCTATTAATTCTAACGCAGCAAATAATCCAGCAGGACCAGCACCAGCAATATAAACTTCGTGTTTATTTTCTACATTTTGAAGATTTGGATGAAACTCGAAAGCATCAGAGAATTCTTCATTTACAAAAACATTGACTTGTAATTGGGAAATAATATTTCGGCTTCGTGCATCTAAAGAGCGACGAATAATTTGGTAAGCATTGATATTCTCTGGTTTTGTTTTAACAGCAGATGCTAAACGTTGTTTCAGAAGTTTCTCGTTTGCAGCTTCTGTAGGAGATATGCGTATCGTTACATTTTGAGGCATATTTATTGACTAAAAATTAGACTGCAAAAGTACATCAAACCATTTGAAATATTCGTTTTTAAACAAAAAAAGCATTTCCGAAGAAATGCTTTTATTATGATTGTATCAGAAATTAAATTCCTAATTTTTTCAACGTTTGTTTTTGAACACCGTTTTTATGAACTAAAATATTTGTTGTTTTGTACTGAACAAAAGCTTTTGTTACATAAAGATATCCTTCGTAATCGTTAGTTAAACCCCAAGAGTTTTTCACAATGTAGTAATCTTTTCCGTTTTGATCTTTTGCAATACCAACAATGTGCATTCCGTGGTCATCAGTCGTTTGGTAATCATCAAAAGCAGCCTGACGCATATCTTCTGTAATTACTTTTTCTGGTTTTGGACCTTTGAACATATCTGCTTTTTGTTGCGCATTCATATCTGCAAAATCAACTTCTGGTACATACGCTACACCATTTTTCCAGCTAAATCCTTTTTCAGAAACGTCTGTTGCCCAAGCAACTGTAAATCCGTTTTTCAAAGCATAATCAATGTTATCAGTCATCTCTGTCATCGGAACATTGTAGAAAGATTCGTACGCCCAGTTATCAGGAATCGCTAATACAAACGGTTTGTAATAGTCGTGATCTTTAAAAGATGTAATCGCAACATAATCGTTTGGATTAATTCCTACCACTTGATCAGCAAATGTACGTGGTGTGTATTTTTTTCCGTTATACGTGAATTCCTTTGGATATTCTCCTAAATAGCTATCCAAAACAGCTGTATAGGCTTTCTCCCAGTTTGGTGTTAATTTACCATTTGGATTTGCAACAACCGCTTTCAAAACTCCTTCTTGAATTGCAGCCATTTCACCAAATTGATTTGTTTTTGTTCCGTAATTCAAACCTGTGTAAGTTTCAGTTGGAACAGCTCCGTATTTTTTGATTGTATTCAAAACATCATAGAAAGAACCTCCGTCACCTAAAGTTGTTGCACCGTGCATACGTACATATTGTTTTCCTTTCTCAACATATGTATTTCTCGCATTGAAAATTGGAGACAATTGAATAGGTTGTTTTCCCATTCTTAACATTTCAGATTCGAAGAAAGAATTTCCTGAATATGACCAACAAGTTCCTGATGAACCTTGGTTTTCTACTGGAGTTTTAGCTAAATTGATAACATCAGTAAATTTGAAAGCTTCTTTACTATTTTCACTAACATTTTTGTTCAAAGAATTAACTAAATTGTCTTGTGCAGACACCAATTGAGCTGAAGCTAAAAATAAAGCTGAAGCTAAAACTGGATAAAAAATTTTACGCATTTTTAAATTTATTTTGTGTGAGTATTTTATAAGTAGCTAATTTCACGAAAATGTTAACAATAAACCTATAAAAATTTAAAGTTTTTTTAATAAAAATTCTTAGTATTCATTCACACAGTACGTTTGGTAAATTAAAACAGACTTGTTTGTGATAAAAGTTTTTTTACGGACATTACAAACAGATATGATTTAAATAAATGTAGGTTACAGATAAATAAACTTTGTAATGTTTTTTTAAAACTGGCTTAATATCCCAAAGTGGATTTTAGATTCTTTAAAATCGAATGAAGTTTCGTCTGTTTTACCAACTGCATAACTCAAATTGAAAATTCCCATTTTCGTTAAAAAAGAAATTCCAGTTCCTAAACTTAACAAAGACGTATTCAGATTTGCGCGTTTGTTATCTATAAAACCATAATCGGCGAAAAGTCCAATATAGAATGCTTCGCTTGGAACAAAACGATAATCTGCACTCAAAAATCCGTACATATTTGTTGTAATACTTTCTTCGTTAAAACCTCTAAAACTACCAAAACCACCAATTCTGTACAATTCGTTTTCGGAGAAATCATCGTCTTTCGTGAGCAAACCTCTAAATTCTGCACCAGCTTTTAAGAAATGTTTTTTGGACAATTCGAATAAACGAAATGTTTTTAGACCAACTTCAATTTGATTGACGGTTTTATTTTCCAAATCTTCTGTCCACGAAAAATTCTTTTCCTTTTTACGAATCGAATTTACCACAACATTCAACATAGATTTTCCTTCCATCAAACGAAAAGGATGTTTCAGGAAATAGTGATAACTCAAACCAAAACCAATTTTCGAATAATCGTCGTAGCTCGATTTTAGATAGGAATCATCTTCCAACAAAAAGTTAGACGATTGTATAATTCCGCTTACACCAATATTCGAGTTGAGGTTGAGTTGATAAAATAATCGCTCCGAAAAATCTAAATTCACAAAAACAGAATCTTGTTTGAAAAGCTTGAAATTCGTTTCCGAACCAATCGCAGATTTGAACAAATAAGGTACTTTAACACCAATATTCAACGACGTATTTTTATTTGCTGTTCCAATCCAATTTAACCTGATTTCTTCCAAACTATTGAACACGTTGTTCAACGAAAGTTGTACATTTCCGTTCAATCTAAAATCGCCGTTATCATCTGTTCCAAAACCTAAAACACCATCAAAATAATTTGAATTTACTTTGCGAGGATACAAATATAAAATCGTAGAATCAGGCTTAAATAAAGTTTGTGGTAATTGCGCTTCTGCAATATAATTGGTTTGTTGCATTAATGTCGAAATTGTTGCCAACTTCTGTTCATTGTATACTTCGCCAGTTTTTATATTGAGTCCATGACGCAAATAACCTTTGGATAATTTTTCGTAACCAACCAATTTTACACCATCTATTGTTCGCAGATTTCCTTTGTCTAAAACCAATTCAATTTTCTGTTCATTTTGTTCAAAACCATTTGGAACAAGTTTTATTTGCGCAAACGGATAACCTTGATTAGTGTTGGTTGTTGCTATTTTATTTAGAATAGAATCTAAATTATTTGTTGGGAAATAATTATTTTTATTTTCGAACAATTCATTGTTTTTCACCCAAATTGTTTGGTACAATTTTCCTTTATTTAGATAAACTTTTTCATTTTTTATCGAATCAATCGTCAAAGTATAATAACCTGTTTTTTGAAGCGAATCTAAAGATGAATCAAGATTTTTGCTTTCGAAATCTTTTGTATACGATTTTGTATCATCATTATACCGTAAAAAATGATATGTTTTTTCTTGTCCAAAAAGAAAAATAGTTTGGATAAAAAAGAAGAATATGTAGCCTAAAAATCGCATTGTTGCTTATAATAACGTGTAAAATAGATGTTAAGTATTTGTTTTACTGATATCTATTAGTGTTCATGTGGAAATTAAAAATTATTTTTGACTTCAAATTTAAGATGAATGTTGAAATTATTTAAAATTACTGGATATTTAGAAGCTATTTCTGCGATAGTTTTGTTTTTTATCGCAATGCCAATGAAATATATTTGGGAAGATCCTACATGGGTAACACACGCAGGACGCGTACACGGAGGATTGTTTATAGCTTATATTATATTGGTTTATTTATTGAAAGAAAAATACAATTGGTCTTGGAAAATTTTTATGATCTTTTTTATCGCAGCAGTTATTCCTGGAGGAACAATTTGGGCGGAAAAAAGATTAATCGAAGGCAAAAAATATAAACAAATGTTGGCTGAAGAAGCGAAATAAGACAACGATTAGATAAAAAAGTAAAACCTTAAACGTGATTGTTTGAGGTTTTTTTATGTTTTAGGAATCAAATTTTTCTAAATAAAAAAAGCCGAAGATTAATCTTCGGCTTTTACAGAGCGGGAAACGAGACTCGAACTCGCAACATTCAGCTTGGAAGGCTGACGCTCTACCAATTGAGCTATTCCCGCGTAAATTTTCAAATCAAATTAAAAAGTACCTCAGGCGGGACTTGAACCCGCACGTCCTAATGGACACAGGATTTTAAGTCCTGCGTGTCTACCAATTCCACCACCAAGGCAAAATTTGATTTTTGAATTTAATATTTCAAAGAGCGGGAAACGAGACTCGAACTCGCAACATTCAGCTTGGAAGGCTGACGCTCTACCAATTGAGCTATTCCCGCGTTGTGAGTGCAAATATAAGGTCATTAATATTACTTTTGCAAGTGTTTTTCGAATAAATTTTACAACTTTTTTCTAATAAATTAATTTTGAAATATTTGACTTGTTGATTTTTTTTGAGAAATTAGGGAATTGAATTATTTTATGGAGAAATTATTTATTTTTTGTGGTGTTTTTCTTCTTGTGATGAGTTGTAATTCTAAGAAAAAGTTTGAATCAGATAAATGGATTCCTTTTGAGGAAGGAGTTTACGGACAAAATTATCGTTATAAGATGTTGGATGATTTGGTTAATAATGTTTTAAAATTTGATTCATATAATTCAAATGGAACTTCAAAAAATGAGGTTTATAAATTGATTGGTAAGCCTGATGAAATTTTAGATAAAATGGAGGTTTATTTAATTCAAGAAAAAATTGGTAAAATTGATCAAAATGGAGAAATTAAACTTTATTTAAAATATAGTGATAATTTGACGTTGAATTATTGGAAAATACAAGAAACAACTTACAAAGAATAAATTATGAAAATCCCTACAATTTATGGTATTATAGAACGTAGAATGTTAATCAATTTTTGTGTAGAATCACACTATATTGAGACGATTTTACCTCAACCTTTTCGTCCAAAATTGTACAAAGGAAAAGCAATTGCTGGAATCTGTTTGATTCGATTAAAAGATATAAAACCAAAAGGTTTACCTGATTTTGTAGGAGTGAATTCTGAAAATGCAGCGCATCGAATCGCGGTTGAATGGGAAGAAAATGGTGTGACAAAAGAAGGTGTATATATCCCGATGAGAGATACTTCTCTAAAATTGAATACGCTTGTTGGTGGTCGAGTTTTTCCTGGGAAACATTATTTTGCGAAGTTTAATGTTATAGAAGAAAACGATAATTATCATTTAGATTTCACGAGTTCTGACGATACACGAATTGAAATTGATGCAAAAAAATCTGTTGAATTTAATTCGAATTCGATTTTCGAAACGTTGAATGAAGTTTCAAAATTCTTCGAGAATGGTTCTGTCGGTTATTCTCCAAATGGAAATAATTTTGAAGGTCTAAAACTCGAAACCTATAATTGGGGAGTAGAACCTTTGGAAGTTTTACATGTGAAATCAAGTTTTTTTGAAAATGAAACAATCTTTCTAAAAGGTTCTGTTCAGTTTGATAACGCAATTCTGATGACCAATATCGAACATGAATGGAAGTCGTTAGAAAAGATAAAATGTTTGTAGTTTATTCTTTCCTTAAAATAAAATCTTCCTCATTTGTTTTTCCTAAATTAAACTGAAACATTTCACCATAATTTATAGGTATTTTGAATGCATTTTTGATTGGTATTTGCAACAAATAACACCACATCAAACGGATGATTCCACCATGTGCAACAATCAGCACTTTTTCGTGTTGAGTATTTCGTAACTCGTCCATAAAATCAAAAAGTCGCGTAGACATATCTTGCATTGATTCGCCGTTTGGTGTTTTAGTTTCGACAAAATCGGCGTACCAAGGTTCTATTTCTTCCGAAGGAATTTCGTTCCACGATTTCATTTCCCAATCTCCAAAATTGAATTCTTTTAATCGTTCATCAAAAATAATTTCATTCGAGAAAGTTTCTGCTAATCGTTGACAGCGACTCAGTGGACTTGAAAAAATTATCTCAAAGTCGTTTTCGATCTTAGTATGAATTTGTACCACTTCTTGATGAAAAGTGTCAGCTAATTCCACATCAGTTTGCCCGTAACAAACCGATGAATGAACATTAACTTTTGTATGTCGAATTACAGAAACTTGCATAGAATTAAAACGCCAAGATAAAACAAAACTTCGGTAACTTGTTGCACTGTTCCCAAGCAATCGCCCGTATATCCACCAATATATTTCTTGAAATACCAGCCCAAATAAACTTTTCCTAGGTAACAAAGTGGTAAAATCAACAAGAATTTCCATTCGCCAAAAACAATAAAAGGCACAAGACAGAAAAGAAAACTTATGACAAGATTTTTTATCGGAAGTGCTTTGTTTGCCATAGGTTTCGATTTACTTTTGTCGATATCTGTCACATATTTGTGTGTATAAATCATCATTCCAGAAAAAAAGCGACTAACCGAATGTGCCGCAATCAAGCTGAAAATCATCAACCAAAAATTATTTTCGGCAATGTGTTGAAGAGATGAGAATTTCAATAACAACAATAAGATAACGCCAATGACACCATAAGCTCCAATTCGGCTATCTTTCATAATTGTCAAGATTTTTTCTTTGCCATAACCACCACCAAAACTATCGCAAACATCGGTGAAACCATCTTCGTGAAAGGCGCCAGTCAACAAAACACTTGTAATCATTGTGATAATAATGGCGATATCAATTGGTAAAATAAATTGACAAATTGTATAAATCAATGCATTAAAAGCGCCAACCAATAAACCAATCGCTGCATAGTATTTTTGTGATTGATTCATGATTTCGTTGCTATATGGAATTTTGAACGGAATCGGAATTCGCGTAAAAAACATCAATGCGGTTAAAAAATAAGCGATTTCTTTTTTTAGCATTTCACTTCAGTTTCTTTGTTACTCACGCCTGCAGATTCGAAACTCGCCATATCATTGTAGAAATTTACCGCACTTTTGATAATTGGATAAGCTAATGCACAACCCGTTCCTTCGCCAACGCGTAAATTGATGTTCAGAATTGGTTCTTCGTTGAAATAATTCAATAAATATTGATGCCCAGATTCATCACTTTGATGACAGAAAATAGCGTTGTTTAGAATTTCTGGTTTCAATTTAGAAGCAACCAAAATCGCAGCCGAAGCAATATACCCATCAATCATCAACAGCATATTGTGTTCGTAAGCAGATAACATTGCAGCTGTCATTTGAGCAACTTCAAAACCGCCAAAAGTGGCTAAAATTTGTTTTGGATTATTAATTTTCCCATGTGTATTCTTCGCTTCATTTAGAATATTGATTTTATTCTGTAATTGCTCATCATTCAATCCTGTTCCGCGTCCCACACACTGCTCCAAAGGCAAATCGGTCAAATAATGTACAAGCATCGACGCAGAAGAAGTGTTCCCAATTCCCATTTCTCCAAAACCAATAACATTAGTCCCGTTTTGAGCGATTTCGTTCACAATTGTCTTCGAATAATCAAAACATTGTTCCAATTGATCTAAGGTCATTGCAGGTTCGTGCAAGAAATTTTTGGTTGATTTGGCTACTTTACAATTTTTCAAAACCGAATAATCCTCGAAATCATAATTTACACCAGCGTCAACAATCGTTAAATTAATCTCATTTTGATTACAAAAAACATTAATAGCTGCTCCATTATTTAGGAAATTTAAAACCATTTGAGGCGTAACTTCTGCTGGATACGCACTAACACCAGATTGTGCAATTCCGTGATCGCTTGCGAAAACGATTAGATGAGGTTTTATTAATTCTAAATGATTTTTTTGCTGAACCAAACCAATTTTAAGTGCGATTTTTTCTAATAAACCTAAAGCTCCAAGCGGTTTTGTTTTAAGATCAATAATGTGTTGAATTTCTTCTTTTTGCATTTTATACTAAACTAAATTTTAATAAAAAAATGCTTTCGAAATCAAGTGCAATCAATTCAACAAATAATAAAAATATATGTAGTTTTGATTGAGCTTCAATCGCGAAAGCATCATCTAAAAAGTGGTCTGGCTTATAGTTTTTCTCTACTTACAGTTGCGCGACAGCTCGAGATTTGCACTCGATTCCCTTTTGTGCAAGCAAGGTAATAAATTATTTTTCTGGGACAAAATTTTCATCAATCACTATATCTCCCATCAAAACGACTTGCTCTTCAAAATCAGAAGTGTTTAAATTAACTTTATTCGGAAAATTTTTAAATGAATAAGATTTATAAACTTCTGAATTTATTTCATTTGAAGCTAATCTTAGGTTAAGTTCAGTATTTTTTAAAGTCTCAAATTGTATTGTATATTCCTCGCCAACGTTTAATTTACTTTCTACTAATTCATCATTAATTAACAAACGATATGTTTTGATTTCTAAGTTAGAATTTCCAAAATTAACTTTTATTTTGAATTTTATTTTTTCTTTGTGAATCGAATCATTTTTTGCAACTAAAGGTTCTGTACAATTTGGTTTATCCTGTCCATTTGTACATGAATTTAATAACCCAAAAGCAGAAAAAATCATGACATTAGAAATCGTTTTCTTAAAAAGATTTTGACCTAATTGACTTGGATGAAAAATACCACAATGAACGTTGCTTTTCTGAAATTCATTCGAAATTTCGTCATTTGTCAAATTAGAAAAGTCAGTGATTTTATGTTGACATTTTGCACAGAAATTTTCGTTTGTTAATTTCTCTTTGCAAGGAATTGGAATTGTGATTTTCATATTTTTTAAAGTTTAGATTTATAATAGAGATGATTTTATGAATAAAAAGGTTGGTTTTATTTTTAGAAATAATTGATTTAGAATATTTGGATTTATGTAATATCTTTAACCACCTCTACTTTCCTATTAAATAAGATCAATTTTTAATGAAAAATTTTCCCATCCCAACGAACGAAAAGCAAAGATTGCAAGCGGTTTACGATTATAATTTACAAGAACATGATAAAGACGAAGAATTAGAGGTTTTTGCAAATGCTGCGAGTTTGATTTGTAATGCGCCAATTGCGTTAGTTTCTATTTTTGATGAAAACTATCAAGTGATTAAAGCCAATTGCGGAATCGAGGTAGATATTGTTCCACGTCAACAAACTATTTGTCAATTTTCTTTAATGGAAGAAGAAATTTTGGTGATTGATGATGTGACGAAATTTGAACCTGCAAAAAATATTGCTGGAGTAAAAGCTGCAAATATTCAGTTTTATGCTGGTGTTCCGTTGATTGATGACAATGGAAATGTGTTGGGGACATTATGTGTAAACGATCATTATCCAAGAACGTTGGACGAAAAACAACGCAATTTATTGATTCAACTTGGGAAAAATATTACCAAATTATTGGTGAGTAAAAAGCGCAAAAAAGATGCGGCTTACTTTCAAAATATCTATAAAATATCTAATAACCTGATTGGAGTTGCCGATATTAATGGTGTTCTAAAATCTATAAATCCTGCTTTTAAAGAGGTTTTAGGAATAAAAGATAAAAAGACAATTATTACAGAAAATTTTTTAGATTTTGTTTCGGAAAAAGATAAAAAGAAAGTTAATACGTATTTATCAAATCTTAAAAATAATACAGATTCAATCAATTTCAAATGTTTGATGTATTCTCCCGAATCTCAAGAAGAGAAGTTAGTGGAATGGTATACAAGATCAAACTTAAAAATTGACAACGAAATCTTCTTCTTTGGTCGAGATATTACGCTTGAAAATTCGAAAAAAGTAGAATTAGAAAACAGTGAACGTAAGTTTAGAAACTTCTTCAATTCTTCGCTTGGTTTAATGACAATTCATGATTTAGATGGAAATATTTTGTCGATAAATAAGAAAGGATTAGAATCTATGGGCTATTCAGAAAATGAGGCAAAAGATTTGAATCTGAAAAAAATAATTCCAAAATCTAATCAAAAAGAATATCAAACCTATATAGAAACGATTTTGAGTAAAAAGCAAGATTCTGGTTTGATGAGCTTGATTAAGAAAGATGGTTCGCTAACATATTGGTTATACAGTAATATTTTGGACAAAGATAACGAAGGAAATCCTGTTGTAATGAGTACTGCTGTGGATATGACACAAAGGACGTTGTTGGAAAGAGATCTTAATCGTGTTCGTCAGTTACTAGATCATACGTACGAAGTTGCGAATGTTGGAGGTTGGAAATATGATTTAGTTAAGCAAAAATTAATTTGGGCTGATATAACGAAAAAGATCCATGAAGTTGAACCAGATTATGAACCAAATGTAGAAACTGCACTCAATTTTTATGAAGCAAAAAGTAGTTATCCAAAAATAAAGAAAGCTTTTAAAGATGCGGTAGAAAAAGGAATCGGATATGATATGGAGTTGCAGATTGTTACCCAAAAAGGAAAAAACAATTTGGGTAAGATGTAAAGGAATTCCAGAATTTGTAAATGGAGAATGTGTTAGCGTTTTTGGAATTTTTCAGGATATTAATGAGAGAAAACGTTATACGTTAGAGTTGGCTCGACAAAAAGCTATTTTCGAAACATTTATTAATCACGTACCTGCTTCTGTTGCTATGTTTGATAATGAAATGAATTATCTGACTTTGAGTAATCAATGGTGTGATGAATTTGTGATAAAAAAGAAAAATGTGATCGGAAAATCTCATTACGAAATGTACAATGTTCCAGCAGAAAGAAAAGCGATTTATGAAGCTTGTTTGCAAGGCGAAAATTATTCGAATGAAGATATGATTTATCGTACACCAAAATATGATACAGATCAACACTATTCGTGGGCGATTCATCCGTGGTATATCAACAAAAAACAGATTGGTGGTCTGATTATGTTTTCGCAAAATATAACAGAATCTGTCAAGAAAAATAAAGAACTTAAAAAAGCCAAAAAGAATGCGGATATCGCTAGTAAGGCAAAGTCTGAGTTTTTAGCAAATATGAGTCACGAGATTCGAACACCTTTAAATGGTGTGATTGGTTTCTCTGATTTATTGTTGAAAACGCCACTTAATCCGACTCAAAAACAATATTTGAATTTTATTAATGATTCTGCAAATTCATTGTTGTCAATAATAAATGATATTTTAGATTTTTCTAAAATTGAATCGGGTCGAATGGATGTTTCGATAGAAAAAAATAATTTGTTCGAGTTAGGAAATCAAGTAATCAATGTGATTCTTTATCAAGCCGAAAACAAAAAAATAGAATTATTGTTGAATATAGATAATAATTTACCTCAATTTATTTGGATTGATGAAGCTCGATTGAAACAAGTGCTAATTAATCTACTTGGAAACGCTGTGAAATTTACGGATAGTGGAGAAATAGAACTAAAAATTAGTCAAGTTGAACCAATTGTGAAAGGAGAAAAAGCAAAATTGAGATTCTCTGTTCGTGATACAGGAATTGGTATAAAACCAGAAAAACAAGTCAAGATTTTTGATGCATTTACTCAAGAGGATAGTACTGTTAGTAAACGTTTCGGAGGAACTGGTTTAGGTTTAACAATTTCGAATAAGTTGCTAAATTATTTCGGAAGCCATCTAGAATTGCAAAGCGAAATAGATAAAGGTTCTACATTTTTCTTTGATTTAGAAGTTGATTACGAATATAATATTGAGCAACAATTTGATCATTTGGAAGAAATAAATCATGTGTTGATTGTAGATGATAATCAAAGTAATCAAATGATTTTGCAACATATGTTACAGTTCAAAAATATAACATCTGATATTGCAAATAATGGAATGGAAGCGCTACAGAAAGTTTTGAATGGCGATGTTTACGATGTTATTTTGATGGATTATCATATGCCGGTTTTGAATGGTTTGGAAACAATTCAGAAAATAAAAGAGTATTTCGTAACAAAGGATACAAAAACTCCTTTAGTGTTATTGCATAGTTCTTCTGAGGATGAATATCTAATTCAGAAAGCAAAAGAATTAGGAATTACTTCGCGTTTATTGAAACCAATTAAGTCGGAAGAATTGTTTGATACGTTGCGTAAAACAATTATTGATTCGAAAGAAATTCAAACCATAGAAATTGAAAATCAAGAAGAAATTTCGCAAGATTTTTCGAAACAATTTCACATTTTAATTGCAGATGATAATTTAGTAAATATGGCTCTGAATCAGCAAATTATCAAAAATATTGCACCAAATTCTATTTTGTATACAGCTGCGAATGGAGCGGAAGCCGTATCAATTTGTCAAGAAAATAAGATCGATTTAATCTTGATGGATATTCAAATGCCAGAAATGAATGGGATTGAAGCAACTAGGGTTATTCGTTTGTTAAATAATTTTCAAGAAACTCCGATTATAGCAGTGACAGCGGGAAATGTAAAAGGCGAAAAGGAAAAATGTCTTGATGCTGGATTGAATGATTTCTTAGCAAAACCAATTCGAGAAAAAGATATTTTTGATGTCCTAGAAAAATGGTTAGATTTTTCTAAAAAAGAAAAGAATGAAACCAACGATTTTGGAAATCACCTTGATCTTTCTATGATAAATAATTATACGAAAGACGACGAATCGTTTAGAAAAATGTTTATAGAAATAATTATTAATGAGTTAGAAAAATCTGTACAAGAATTTGAAACTTATTTCAACAAACAAAATTTAGAAGGATTAAATCAATTAGGTCATAAAGTAAAAGGAACAGCAAAAACTGCAGGACTTACAATTTTGGCTGATTTAACCGAACAAATAGAAAAATCAACTTCGATCAATTACCTACAAGAAAACCAGCTGATTATTAAAGTAAAAACCGAAATAGAATTAGTTATTAACTATTTAAAAAATATTTAAAAACCAATATTATGCAGATTTTAATTGCCGAAGACGATGAATTGATTTTAAAAACAATTGAACACAAACTGAAAAAAGAAGGTTACAAAGTTGTTTTAACACGAAATGGAAAAGAAGCAATCAGTAAGATTGAGAATGAAGATATTGATTTGATTATTACAGATATTATGATGCCTTTTGCGTCTGGTTTGGAGATTATTAGTGCTGTTAGAAAAAGTAAAAATTCCGAAACACCAATGATTATTTTGTCTTCTTTAGGGCAAGAAGATGTAGTGGTGGAAGCATTTAATTTGGGTGCAAATGATTTTATGGTGAAACCATTTAGCCCTATTGAATTGTCTGTTCGCGTGAAGAAATTATTAAAATAAAAGCATGATTATCCTACAAATTATAACCTATACCGAGTTAATCGTAGGAATTTATATTCTACTTATTTTACTTTTTTTGACAATTATTTATACGTTATTGACAAGTATAATTGAATATAAAATCATTACAAAGAAAAATAAGTGGAATGCGATTATTGATCAAGAAATTTATGAAACAATTTTGGATGATCAATCCAATTCGAATACTGACTTTAATGATTATTTGAAATCAAGTTCATTCAAACATTATTTTATCAAAAAATTACTAAAAGCGGAACAAAATTTTTCTGGACATTCAAAAGAAAGTATTCAAAATTTATTTGACCATTATGAATTAAAAAAAATATCCTTACAGAAATTAAATAGTCAAAAAAATCATGAAATAGCCGAGGCAATACAAGAAGTTACGACGATGAATCATGTTGAAACTTTACCAAAAATCAAAAGTATGTTACAACATAAAAATGATTTAGTACGATCTGAAGCGCAATATGGTTTAACGAAATTTGCTGGTTTCGAAGGTTTATATTTTTTGGATAATTTACAAGAGCAATTGACGGATTGGCAACAGTTGAAATTGTTGGATGCAATTACAATTTTACCAAATATTGATGAGGTTGATAAGATAATTTCGAATTGGTTAAAATCACCTAATCAAAGTGTGAAAATTCTAACAATGAAATTAATTCGCAAGTTTCAATTGTTGCAAATGCACGATTTGGTTGCAGATAATTTGCACGATTCTGATGAAAAAGTTGTTAAAGAAACGATTAAAACATTAGTCAGAATCGAAGATGATTCAACATCAAAATTATTGATTGAGCAATATGAAACGTGTAACGAAAAGTTTCAAATTCAAATTTTAAAAGCTTTAGAAAAAATCTCAAATCCAGAAAATAACACATTTTTAGAAACTCAAGCAAAGGAAAATCCATCATTTTCTGTCAAAAAAGCAAGTGTAAGAGCGTTAAATAATTGTTGTTCAAAAACCAATTTACAAAAACTTGCACATCAATCAAACTCTCCTGAATTAAAACAAATTATTAATCAAATTATCCAAGAAAACTAATCATGAATTGGCTAGAAACGGCTTTCGATTTTTTTATTTACGGCTTCCTTTTTTATTCAATCCTATTAATTTTAGTCTATGGATGGATAGGTTTTTATGCAAAAGGAGCGATAAAATCTTATATACGAAAAAACAGTTTTACAGATTATTCGCTTATTGCAACATCGCCCAATGCGCCAACTTTTAGTCTTATTGCGCCCGCTTATAACGAAGGTGCAACGATTGTGGAGAACGTGCGTTCTTTGTTGTCGTTGTATTACAATCAACTCGAAATTATTATTGTAAATGATGGTTCCAAAGATGATTCGTTGCAACGATTAATTGAAGCGTATGATTTGATTAAAATTGATTATTTCGTTGAAGGAAATATAGAAACGAAACCAATTAATGCAATTTATAAAAGTACAAATCCTGTTTTCAAGAAATTAATTATTGTTGACAAAGTAAATGGAGGAAAATCGGATGCGCTAAATGTCGGAATTAATATTGCAGCAAACGATTATATTGTTTGTATTGATGTCGATTGTATTTTAGAACAAGATGCGATTCTGAAGCTTGCGAAACCTTTTATGGATGAAGCAAAAGCAAAAGTAATTGCATGTGGAGGCGTAATTCGTTTGGCGAATAATTGTACAATTGTAGATGGTAAAATTGTCGATGTTAATTTGCCAAAAACTCGTTTAGGAAGAGCGCAAGCGTTAGAATATATTCGAGCATTTCTTTTGGGAAGAATGGCGTGGTCGCGCGCCAATGGTTTGATGCTGATTTCGGGTGCTTTTGGTGCTTTTGATCGTGAAATTGTACTCCAGTGTGGCGGTTACGATCACGATACAGTTGGTGAAGATATGGAGCTTGTTGTGCGAATGCGACGTTATATGCACGAACAAAAATTGGCCTATAAAGTGGTGAATATTCCCGATCCGCTTTGTTGGACAGAAGTGCCAGAAAGTAAAGAAATTTTAACAAAACAACGCAATCGTTGGATGCGTGGAACGATAGAAACATTGTGGAAGCATCGTATTTTATTTTTCAATCCGAAATATGGAAAACTTGGAATGATGAGTTATCCGTATTGGTTTTTCTTCGAATTTTTAGGACCGATTATCGAATATATTGGTTGGATCATTTTCGTTGTTTTATTCTTTTTAGGGTTAATTAATTGGCATATTTTCTTTCCTTTAATGGCTTTTGTATTGCTTTATGGAATTTTATATTCGATTTATGCTATTCTGATTGATTTGATGACGTATAACGTTTATTACAAGAAAGGTGATATTCCGAAGTTATTTTTTACGGCGTTTATAGAGCCTTTTACATTTCATCCGTTGGTTGTGTTGTCAGGAGTGAAAGGCGTGAAGGATTTCTTTCTGAAAAATAATTCGTGGGGAGAAATGACGCGACAAGGTTTTGGAGGAAATCAAGCGAAAGAATTATCTATTTGGCAAAAACTGAAACTTGGATTTATTAATTTAGTTCAGCAAACTACGTTTATTTCACTGATATATTTTTTAATTTTTGGATTGTCATCAATTCTTGAATTTTATCTTTATCAAGAAAATCTTACAACAACTTCTAATCAAACTTTATTTTTTGATTTATTCGTACATAATATCGATTTTGCTTTAGATAGTATTTTTGTGGTAAGTTTTATATATTTTTTACTACAATTTTATTCGATAAGTTGGACAAAAAAATGGATCATTTTTGCGTATTCTTTTTTAATAATTTTGAATATTTTATTGATTAAATATTTTCAAACAACACTCAATTTATTAGGTTCAGATTTGTTTTCTTATACGTTCGAAGAATTGAAATTAATTATTGGAGCATCAGGTGTTGTCAATACAATAAGTATCCTTTTATCAATTGCTGTAATTGCTATTTTAACAACGATATTTATTTACAGTTATAGATTAAAAATTAACCAAAAAATTCTTCAATTACCATTAATAATTTTGAGTTTTTTATCGCTTATTGTTCCAATTAATTTGGATTTAAAAAGTTCTCAAAATGATGAGTTTTCATCTAATCTAATTTTGAGTAAATCGTCTTATTTTTTCTCAAACTCGATTGAACAATATGCAGAAGATAAACTTTCGGAAATTGATTTTTTAAATTCAAATTCGAGTTCAAATAATGAAGATAATCGACATTATTTCGATAAAACTAATTATCCATTTTTGTATCAAGATGAGAACAAAAATTTCTTCGCGGATCAATTTAATTTAACAACAGAAAAACCGAATGTTGTTTTTATTGTGATTGAAGGTTTGGGACGAGCTTTTAGTAACGAAAGTGCATATTTAGGTTCTTTTACACCATATATTGATAAGCTTTCGAAAAAGAGTTTGTATTGGGAAAATGGATTAAGTACGACGGGAAGAACATATGGAGTTTTACCTGGATTGACGGGTTCTTTGCCATTTGCTGAAAATGGTTTTATGGAACAAAAGAGTTTACCTCAACATTACAATTTGTATAATTTGTTGAAAAGTAATGGTTATAAAACGGGGTACTTTTACGGTGGCGATGCTGATTTCGATTTTATGTCGAAATACTTGAATTATTCGGGTGTTGAAACAATTATTGATGAAAATGATTACGAAAATAATTATGCAAAAATTCCGTCGAATAATGGATTTTCTTGGGGATTTGACGATCATTCAGTGTTTAAAAAATATTTAGCAACGCAAAAAGAAAATAATCAACCATATTTTAATGTTTTGATGACGTTAGCGACGCATAGTCCTTTCTTAATAAACAATGTTGAGAAATATAATAAACAGTTTGAAACGTTGATTAAATCTCGAAATTATGATGCGACAACTTTGACGACAGTAAAAAAATATAAACAACAATTGGTGACTTTTTTGAGTGTTGATGAAGCTGTAAAAAACTTTTTCGAAGCTTATCAAAAACGTTCAGATTTTAATCAAACTATTTTTGTGATTACTGGAGATCATCGAATGCCAGAAGTACCGATGGAAACAAAGATTGATCGTTTTCATGTTCCGATTATTGTTTATTCTCCTTTGTTAAAGTCACCGAAAAAGATGTCAAATATTGTGACGCATTTTGATGTTGCACCAACTTTTGTGACATATTTTAGAGATTCATATAAACTGAAATTACCGAATTATGTGACTTGGATGGGACAGAATTTAGAAAACGGTAAAGCGAATTTCAGAAAACAAGGCGTTCCGTTAATGCAGAATAAAAATATTTTAGATGATTATGTTTTTCAAAATTATCATTTGTCAGGAGGGAAGTTATATCGAATTGAAAAGAATTTAACAGAAGATGTTGAACAAAATTCGAAAATGGAAGCAGAGTTGAAAAATCGATTGAAAAGCTTTAAAACAAAAAACCATTCTTTGAAAAATACTCAAAAAATGGTTCCTGATTCTATTTTTAACCGTTATATCAATTAGAATTTTCGGCTGTACGAAACGCTTACATCAAATTGATTTCCTTTTTGATTTGGTCGATATTCTTGATTGTAATAATTCGCACCAATTGAAATTAAGTTTAAATCATTGATCGAAAAATTATAATCTGCTCCAATTTTGAAGGATTTCAGTTTGTAAGTTGTATCTTCTAAAAGATTGTTGTTAAAATCTTCAGGCGAAATACCTGTACCAATAGCTAAGCTTAAATAATTGCTTGCATCGCCCGTATAATAACGCGTTGTAAATGTATACGAATGCGAAATATTGTTGTTACTTGGTGTTACAAATGCACGTAAATTGAACCAATAATTTTTATAATATTTCCCAATTGATCCTGTAAACATCCAAACATCATCCGAAAAATGAAGTTGACGATAACCTAACTCGGCTTCAAAACTTTTAGGTAAATTAGCGTAAAGAGATGCTCCTGTGCGATATTTAGGGAAAATTCCATCACTATCCGAATATCCACCGCCAACGTACATGTAAAATGTATTAGAAAGTCTTGGATAAGCTTCTACTTCGTATTGAACACCGTTATCTTTAAACTTGTTTGCGTAATTTACTTTAAAGATCAATGAACCAATCGAAGTTTGTCTTTTATAACTAACCGAAACTTGATGCCAATCATCTGTAAATTGCTTGTCAAAATGTGAGTAATTATAATTTACACTAATTGCATTTTTAGTATTATTGATTTCGATTCGATTTGCTAATTCGCGTGCTTCCGTATTTTTAGGATTAATTGCTAATAATTCTTTGATTGTTTTTGAAGCTTCTTCATAAGCGTTATTCGAATTAAGAACTTTAGCTTTCAATAACAATAATTCTTCATTTTTAGGATATTTAATTAATCCACGATCAATGATAGAAACGGCTTCTGTATAATTATCATTCCAATATTCAAGTGATGTGTAGGCTAAATAGAAATCGGTAGAGGGATCCATGTTTTTTTCAACATTCTGAAAAACTTTTCTCGCTTCTTCGGTTTCATCATTCCATGTACATATTCGTCCCAAAAAAACAGCGATATCTGTATATTCTGGCGATTGATCCAAAGCTTGTAATGCAAGTTTCTTGGCAGTTGCATAATCTTTTTCTTCGAAAGCTTTGTGACGTGCTTCTTGAAATAAATCATCCGAACTTTTCGATTCTTGACTATACGAAAATAAAGGTAAAAAGGTAAGAGTAAAGAGTGTCTTTCTTAGAAATGATTTTTGAATCATGTGATAAAAACGTACTTTATTATGAGGATAAAGATATAATTATTTAGAGCATAAAAAAAGCTCAAGAAAATAAATTCTTGAGCTTTATTGTACCTCAGGCGGGACTTGAACCCGCACGTCCTAATGGACACAGGATTTTAAGTCCTGCGTGTCTACCAATTCCACCACCAAGGCATCCACTTCTAAGAAAGAAGTTAGAGCGGGAAACGGGACTCGAACCCGCAACATTCAGCTTGGAAGGCTGACGCTCTACCAATTGAGCTATTCCCGCGTGTAAATTGTAAAAATCAAATTAAAAAGTACCTCAGGCGGGACTTGAACCCGCACGTCCTAATGGACACAGGATTTTAAGTCCTGCGTGTCTACCAATTCCACCACCAAGGCAAAATTTGATTTTTATGAATTTTTATATTTCAAAGAGCGGGAAACGGGGCTCGAACCCGCGACCTCAACCTTGGCAAGGTTGCGCTCTACCAGCTGAGCTATTCTCGCGATTGGAGTGCAAATATATAAAATCAATTTCTAATAATCCAAATCAAATTTGAATAAAATTTTAAAAATATATTTGCACTTATTTTAATTAGTTGATAGGCATTAACATATCAGCTACTTCTTTTATTTTATCTTTCATCTTTTTACGATGAACGATCATATCAACGAAGCCTTTTTCTAATAAAAATTCAGAAGTTTGGAATCCTTCTGGTAAATCTCTACCAATAGTTTCTTTGATAACACGTGGTCCAGCGAATCCAATTAATGCTCCTGGCTCTGCCATGATAACGTCACCAATTGATCCGAAAGAAGCTGTAATTCCTCCAAAAGATGGATTTGTTAAGATTGTAATATAAGGAATGTTGTTATCTGCTAATTGAATTAATTTAGCTTCTACTTTAGCTAATTGCATCAACGAAATTGCAGCTTCCATCATACGTGCACCACCAGATTGTGTAATAATTACGAATGGAGTTTTGTTTTTGATAGAATAATCAATTGCACGTGCAATTTTTTCTCCCATTACAGATCCTAAAGAACCTCCAATAAATTTGAAGTCCATACAAGAAATTGTAATGTCACGTCCATGAATTTTTCCAGTCGCATTGCGAATAGAATCTGTCATTCCCGTTTTCTTTTTAATCTCTTTTAAACGATCTTTATAAGGTTTTGTATCTGTCCAATTTAATGGGTCTTTACTTTCTACTTTTGTATCTAATTCTGTGAATTTACTATCATCAAATAAGATATCGAAGTATTCTTGAGAACCAATTTGTACGTGATGATCATCCTCTGGACTTACATACGCATTTGCTTTTAGTTCTTCAGTTTCAATAATTTTTCCTGATGGCGTTTTATACCATAAGCCTTTCTTAACGTCTTTTTTAGACTCTGTAGGCGTTGTAATATTTTTCTTGCTTCTAATAAACCAAGGCATATTCTCTGTTTTTATTTGATAGAAATAATCTTAAAGAAAAGATTATCCTAAAGTATTAACATTATTTAAATCGTGGAAAGCTTGGATTAATCTATCTTTGAAAGTAACTTCTCCAGCTCTTAACCACACGCGTGGATCATAATATTTTTTGTTAGGAGATTCTGGACCTTCAGGATTTCCAATTTGTCCTTGTAAATAAGCTGCATTTTCGTCAAAATATTTACGAATTCCTTCCATAAATGCATATTGTAAATCTGTATCAATGTTCATTTTGATAACTCCGTAGCTAATTGCTTCTCTAATTTCTTCTAAAGTAGAACCAGAACCTCCGTGGAATACGAAGTTTACAGCGTTGTCTACACCATACTTTTCGTTGATGTATTTTTGAGAGTTATCTAAAATTTTTGGAGTCAATACAACATTTCCTGGTTTGTAAACACCGTGTACATTACCAAATGCTGCTGCAATCCAGAAATTATCAGAAATAGATTTTAAGTTTTCGTAAACGTAAGCAACTTCTTCTGGTTGAGTGTATAATAAAGAATTGTCAACATTAGAATTGTCAACACCATCTTCTTCTCCACCTGTAATACCTAATTCCATCTCCAAAGTCATTCCAACTTTAGACATTCTTTCTAAGTATCTTTTGCACGTTTCTACGTTTTCTTCTAAAGGCTCTTCAGATAAATCTAACATGTGAGAACTAAATAAAGTCTTTCCGAATTTATTAAAATGTTCTTCGTTAGCGTCCATAATTCCATCAATCCAAGGCAATAATTTTTTTGCACAGTGGTCTGTATGTAAAATTACAGTAGCTCCGTAAGATTCAGCTAAAGTGTGAATATGTTTTGCTCCCGCAATAGCACCTTTGATAGCAGAAAGTTGATTTTCTCCTTTTAATCCTTTTCCGGCATTAAAAGCAGCACCTCCGTTAGAAAATTGAATAATAACTGGAGAGTTTACTTCAACTGCAGCTTCCATTGCAGCGTTAATAGTATCTGAACCGATGACATTACACGCTGGTAAAGCGTATTGATTTGCTTTTGCATCATTGATAATGTCTTGAACTAATGAACCGGTAGCAACACCGGCAGGAAATTTTCTGCTCATTATGTTAGTATTTTGTGAAACAAATATAGATGTTTTTTTAGAAAGGATAATTAATTCCGAAGTGGATTCTTGGTTTAAGCAAATTAAAATTGTCAAATTGCCAGCGATCACCCAATTCGTAAGAAGGGTCATAAATTTTGTAACCTAAATCAAATCTTACAATTGCAAACGTACCAATGTGATAACGGAAACCTAATCCAGAACCAATTCCGAATTCTTTGTAAAAATCTTTGAACTTAAATAATGTTTCTGGACGATTTTTATTAACACCCCAAATATTACCAGCATCAAGAAAATATGCACCTTCCAAACTTCCAAAAAGATTGAAGCGATATTCAGCATTGAATAACAATTTCATGCTTTCAAATTCTAAACTTTGATTTTTAGAATCGATACGTGGTTTACTTCCAGGACCTAAAGTTAACGGCGCCCAACCACGAACGTCATTTGCTCCTCCAGCCGAATAACTTCTTACGAAGGGTGCAACATCTGAGTTTCCATATGGGTGAATGATTCCGAATAAGAAACGTCCCGCTACGCTAGAGTTTGAATTTAATTTGAATTTTCGTCTAACATCCACATCAAATTTTACGAATTGAGAATAAGGAATTCCAAAGATCAAACCTGCTTGATTTCCGTCTCGATCAGGTTCAGCTTTATTAAAGCCAAAAGCTTTGTCTAAACCTCTTAATACATTTCCGGCTAATTCAATTCTCGCTTGAATAAACCAAGGATTACTTTTTGGTCGAAATGAATTTTCTTGATTAAATGTAAATTGATAGATAAAAGAGTTGATTAATACATTTTGGGAAATATTAGCTTTTCTATATAACATATTCTCAAAATCAACATACAACTTTGCGTTTTCTCCAGTTAATGAACTTTGGAATCCTTTGTCAGCCTCGATTGCGTCTGTTAATTCATCATCCGTTAGATAAATTGGTGCATTAGGATTGTATGCGTAGTATAAATCTTTTACTTCGTTTTTTGTATTATTATCTTTTGTAAACACTTCATAATAGCGATCTTTTTTTCGGTTACTAATAAATTCTGTGTTAAACAAAGAAACTTTGTGTTGAAACTCCGAACTCGAAATATCCATATCAAAACCAAAACCATAAGTCGTTTTGTCTAAACCTACATTTTTCTGCGTACTTGCATTCATTCGAATAGCAGATTCGGCAGTAAAACGTTTTGGTAAAATATTATCAAGATTAATTGGTGTTAATAAATAAGGAAATTTCAACTTTGTTTCGATAGCGATTTCGTAAGCATTTAAGAATGCTTTATTCATTGAGAAATCTTTGTTGACAGAACCTAAAGTTCCTTTCAAAGTTGTTTCTAAATTTTCTCCTCCTCCAAATAGATTTCTCGAAGTTAAAGTCATTCCGGGAGAAATTGCAAAGTTCATATAGCGAGAAGCATAACTTTCGACAAAGAGATTCAAGTCATATTTCTTTTTTGGTGTAAAGAAAACGTCTACATTTAGGATAGAATCTTGTTTATTAATTCTGAATCCATGTAAGTTAATGTTTTCTTTCTTGAAAATATTACGTTTTGTCTGAATTTCTTGTCGTTGACGATATAGTTGACCAGGACGAATTACAAATGCATCTGTAAAATATTTTGGTCGATATTCTGGTTCTTTTGTATATAAAACGTTATAATCTTTATATTCTTCTTTGATTAATTTACTTTCATCATCAACAAAACTGCGAGAATCTGCATAAATATTTATCTTCCCAAAACGGTATTGCGTAAAAGGTGTAATACTATCCGTTTTCAAAGAATCTTGAATATATTTATCAATAAACATCGTTACATCAAGGCGTTTGTTACTTTTTAATGTATCCGCTTCAAAATATAAATCTTCGCCCGAATCATTAAAATCATAGTAACCTCTATTCTTTAACAAATCGATAATACGATCGCGTTCTTCCTCAAATTTGTCAAAATTATATTGATCTCCAGCATGCAAAACAGTTTGTTTTCCAATAGAAGAATTAAGATATTCTTCTATTTTTTGATCAGATATTTTTTGATCATATGTTTCGATATAAGAAGGTTCCCCTAACTTAATATCATAAATAGTTTCTGCTTTTTTCGCAACAGAATCTTTATTATAGGAAACAGCTACTTTCGAATCGAAATAACCTTTGTCATGAAATAATCTATTTAAGTTCTTTGCCGAAAATTCTGATTGTTGTTCATCCAACAAAACTGGAGCCTCACCTTGACTATAATAAAGACGTTCTTTCCATAAACTGTGCCCAACATATTCGCTAAGATTATTCTTCGTTAGTAAACTGTCCAATAATTTTTGGTTACGAACCGAAGCATCTTGTCGATAATATTCCTGAAAAGTTTCATCAAATTTTGCAGGAGACCAATTATAAACCCATTGCCAAAGAGGGAAAAAACCAAGGAACTTACCAGCTGGTTTTTGTTTCACATAATCACTTAAATCTTTGTTGATTATAGTTTTTTTCTTCTTAATATCGGGATCTTCTTTATCGTAGATAAATTTGTTCTTTACAAACAAATATTCTCCTTCAGGTACTTTCTTAGTTGTACTACAGCTATAAAAAAGTAATCCTAAACAAGAGATAAGTGTTATATTTGTTGTAATTTTTTTTTGCATAAATATGTTATCAAATAACGTTATTAAGATAATAACTTCTCTGGGTTCTAAAAAATATAGACAAAAATATAATTTGTTTGTCGTAGAAGGTGTTAAAAATATCGGGGAAGTTATAAAAAGTTCTATAAATATTAAAGAATTATTTATAACTGAAGACTTTTGGCCAGAAGCTACACATATCAAAAAGACTTTTATTGAAGAAAAAGACTTGAAAAAGATCAGTTTCTTAACTACTCCGAATGTAGGTTTAGCACTTTGTGAATTACCTAATTATAACGAAAACATCAAGTTGAATGGTTTAAGTATTGCTTTGGATGATATTCGAGATCCAGGTAATTTAGGAACAATTATCCGCTTGGCTGATTGGTTTGGTGTAGAGGATATTTTGTGTACCAAAGAATCTGTTGATATGTACAACCCAAAAGTTGTGATGTCGACAATGGGCTCTTTTACACGAGTGAAAGTTCATTATATCGATTTGGAGAAATACTTGTCTGACTATAAAGGAAACATTTTCGGGACTTTTATGGAAGGAGAATCTATTTATGAACAAACACTTCCACAAGAAGGTATCTTGGTAATGGGGAACGAAGCGAATGGAATTTCTCCAGAAATCGAGAAGTTAACGACAAATAAACTAAGTATTCCGTTCTTTGGGAAAAATGGTTCTACCGAAAGTCTCAACGTAGCTGTTGCAACAAGTGTCATCTTAGGCGAGTTTAAGTCTCAACTTTCGCACAAATCATAAAAAAAACTTAATGTTTCTAAACGGGTAACTATTCCACAAATAAATATATACTTTAGTAGAAACAAACAATAAGATTAAGAAAAAACACATGAAATATGTAGCGGTTGTTCTTGCTTCTGCAATGCTGTTTATGGGAAGCTGTAGCAAGAAAAACGAACAAAAAGAAGAAGTTAGAAAGAAGGATCCTCATACTTTGCGCTATGATTCGTTGGATTGGAAAGCAGATTTCAAGCCAATGAAGTACACACAAGCAGAACTTAATGATTACAGAAATAAACTAAACACCTATTATAAAGACTTTTGGGTTGACGGGAAAGTGAGCGGAGGTTTGTTGGTTGTGAAGAATGGGCAAGTACTTTTAGAGCAATATCAAGGGATGGCAGACGAAAGACATAAGCGTCCAATCACTGCCGAAACGCCTATTCACATAGCATCTATCTCGAAAGTTTTTACATCTATGGCGATACTTAAGCTGGTCGAGAAAGGTAAAATCAAATTAGATCAAAAAGTAAATACAATATTAGAAGGTTTTCCTTACGATGATATCACGGTTCGTAATTTGCTAAATCACCGCAGCGGTTTGCCAAATTATGCCAACGTTTTGTGGAATAACAAGAAGGTAATGATGGATCGCGAGAAACCAATTTCTAATCAAGATGTGTTAGATATCTTTAGAGAATTTGACGTTAAACAAATTCGTCCCGCAGACAAAGGGTTTTATTACTCGAACACCAACTTCGCTTTCCTTGCTTTAGTAATCGAAAAGATTATGAAAATACCTTATCCGAAAGCAATGAAATACATGGTTTTTGACCCTCTTGAGATGAATAATACCTTTGTTTTTGAGTATGATCGCGATAAAGATACAGTAGCACGTTCCTACAAATACAATGGTTACGAGTGGGCTTGGGATGATTTTGACCGCACGTATGGAGACAAAAATATTTACTCAACGCCAAGAGATTTGTACAAGTTAGATGTAGCCATGTATTCAGATGATTTCTTACCGAAGAATATTAAGAAAAAAGCTTTCCAAGGATATAGTTACGAGCAGAAAGGTTTCAAAAATTATGGGCTTGGAATGCGTTTGTTAGAATATGACAATGGTAAAAAATTATTGTATCACAATGGTTGGTGGCACGGGAATAACACCGTTTTTGTACACGATGTTAACAATCAATTTACGGTAATTGCATTAGGAAACAAGCAGAATAAGAATATATATAGTGCATTTAAATTGGCTGGACTTACAGGAACTTATCCGCTAAAAGCACCAAATAAAGATTCGATGAGATTGCATCAAAAACCAATTGTACCAAAAACAACAGCAAAACTTTCGACCAAAGTTTCAAGATAATAGCAAGGCTTTCTTATATAAGAAAGCCTTTTTTATTTTTATGATATAATGTATTTTATTGATAATCAATAGTTTTATTTTGTTAATTAAATATAAAGTATTAACTTAAAGATAATTAACTGTTAATCTATAAATACTTTTAATTATGGCTGTAAAATACAACGTTATTCAGAAGGCTTACCCAGGAGATCCTATGGCGCCTAAAAAGTTCTACGCAAATTCTATTGCAGATGGTGAAGTATCACTTCGAAATTTGAGTAAAGAAATTGCGCAAACCTCATCTGTTAGTGAGAGTGATGTGTATGCAACATTGATTGATTTGGCTAAAATGTTATCGAAACATTTGTCTGATGGAAAGATTGTTCGCTTAGGAGATTTTGGTTCTTTTCAAATAAGTATTAGTAGCGAAGGAATGGATGCAATGAACAAAGTAAATTCTGCTTCTATAAAAAGTGCTAAAATACTTTTTAGACCTGGTCTCGATTTACGAGATACTTTAGCTACTTTAAAGTATGAGAAAAAGAAATAGTTGAGATAATTTTTCTAATTTCTAATTGAAGTAAATAAAAAACGTCAAGTGGTTTTCATTAAAACCACTTGACGTTTTGTTTAAAACCTCCTTATGTTTTATATAAAAGATAAGGAGGTTTTATAAAAAGTTTATTTATATCTCAATTGAATAATCATTAACAACATAGAAACATAGACTATGAAAACTAAAAAATATTTAGATGAATTAACTTATGAAATAATAGGTTCTGCTATAGAAGTTCATAAAATAATGGGTAGAGGATTATTAGAAAGTGTTTATCATCAATGCTTAAAAGAAGAATTAAATCATAGGAAAATAAATTTTCTCACAGAAATGAAGGTTCCAGTTGTCTATAAAGAAAAACTGCTTGATCTTGATTTTCGTTGTGATCTCTATGTAGAAAATAGTATAGTTGTTGAGTTAAAAGCTGTGCAAGATATTTTTCCTACTTATGAAGCTCAATTATTAACTTATATGAAACTACTGAAATGTCCAAAAGGAATACTAATCAACTTCAATTGTTTTAACATATTTAATGAAGGATAAAAAACGTATGTTAATGAGTTTTTTACTCATCTTCCAAATTATTAAACCCATGTATTTATATTATTAGAATAGATAGATTTTTAATTTTGTTTTGGTAAAATATTAACCACATAGAAACATAGAAATTGATTAATTGTGATTTATTTATAAACTTTCAGTTATTAACTTAAGTAAAGTTACTGTGAAAACTATAAGTCTATTCAAATCTTTATCAATATTTAACCTATGTCTCTATGTGGTTAAAAAAGATAAAATATTAACCACATAAAGACATAGATAAAGATATAACTTGTGTTTTAAAGTATTAAAAAAAGAAAAGTATAAAACTTTATAAGCTTCTTACTGCTTAATATCCATAATATCTCGCAATACATTCCCAAAGATATTAAACCCAAGAACCAATAACATAATAGCTAATCCCGGTAGAATTGCCAAATGTTGTTTCCCTAAAATAATATGATTATAATGTTCTTTTATGATATTTCCCCAAGACGGAGTAGGAGGTTGTGCGCCAATTCCAAGAAAACTAAGACCGCTTTCTACTAAAATTGCCGAAGCAAAATTGGCAGCAGATATAACGATAATAGGTGCAACAACGTTAGGTAATATTTGGTTGAAGATAATTCTTGTGTCCGAAAATCCTAAAGCTTTTGCTGCTTCTACAAATTCTTTTTCTCTGTATGATAGGAATTGTCCGCGAACTACACGTGCAACTTCTACCCACATCGTTAGTCCAACTGCGATAAATATCTGCCAAAATCCTTTTCCAATAGCTAAGGTAATTGCAATAACCAATAGTAATGTTGGGATAGACCACACAACGTTTATCAACCACATTATAATGTTATCTGTTCGTCCCTTGTAATAACCTGCAAGAGCGCCCAAGGAAATTCCGACAACTAATGAAATGAAAACAGCGATAAACCCGATAAGAAAAGAAATTCTTGTCCCGATGATTAATCTAGAATAAAAGTCTCTTCCGTAAGAATCTGTTCCAAGTAAATAGGTTTTTGTATAGATAAAATCCTTCTCTATATCTTGCGTTTTGATGTTATGCTTTGTCCAAGTTAACAAATCTATCTTTATTGCTTCACCACTTAGTCCGTTCCCTATATATGGAATATAAGTAATGCTTTGTCCATCTCTTTTGTAAGATGTAATACTTATTTGTTCGGTATCGATTTCTTTCCCGAATATAAAATCAGAAAAGTTCGTTTTTCCTGAATAATTAGGTAAAGGGATTTCGATTGTTTTTTGCTGATAACCTATAGGTGAATATGCAATGGTTAGGTCCTGTCTGTTTGCATTTTCCGTTTTGTCGGACGCAAAGACATAAGCAAAAATAGAAATGATTGCAGCTAATACTATTACACTAAAAGAAAGAACACCAAGGGTGTTCTTTCTTAATTTATTGAATATGATTTGAGAAAATGAACCGTTTTCTTGTTCCATTATTTAATGTCTCTTAAAACGTTAACAGCTTCGTTTAAATAAAAGTCTTTTTGCATATCTTTGAACCAATTGTTACGTTTAGCTTTTAGCACAGTATCTGTTTTAGTAGTTGCTAAATCGTTTTGATTCATTGTAAATTTGAAATTGTTTTTATACTTGTCTAAAGTTTCGAATTTCTTGATTTTATCTTCGCGTGTTTTACGGTACGTTTTGTAATCTTCTAAGTTCAAAGGAATCTCTTTTACGTCTTCCATTGATTTGATGAACTTGAAACTTTCGTTCATTAATGCTAAGTGAGCATTGTTTGCCAAACGAGTTTTACTGTTCGTTTTAATCTTCGCTAAATCGAAAGCAGAAGGCCATTTTGCAATAACCAATGGTTTGATTTGATCCCAGTTCAAGGCTTCTGAACGAGAAGCTTCGCTGATATCTTCGTAAGTGAATTGATCAACTAATGCAATGTCCGATTGAACTCCTTTCAATTGTGTAGAACCTCCGTTTACTCGGTAGAATTTTTGTATTGTTAACTTAATAGCGCCTAACTCATCACTTCCCGACTGACGATCTAAAGGCAAGATTGTTTGTACAGTACCTTTACCAAAGGTTTGCGGAGAACCCACGATAACAGCGCGACCATAGTCTTGCATTGCTGCAGCAAAAATCTCTGACGCAGATGCAGAAAGCTCGTTAACCATTACTACTAAAGGTCCGTCGTATGCGATAGAATTATCTTTGTCTTCGTGAATTTTAAGCATTCCGTCCGAACGTCTCACCTGAACAATTGGTCCTTGATTGATGAACAATCCAGAGATTTTAACTACCTCTTCAAGAGAACCTCCTCCATTATTTCTAACATCGAAGACAAGACCTTTGATGTTTTCTTTCTTCAATATATCAATTTCTTTCTTGATATCATCCGAAGGATAACGTCCGCCTTCTTTTCCCATTGGAGTGTAGAACTCAGGTAAATAGATGATTCCGTATTTATCTCCCTTCTCGTCCGTAATAACAGATGAGCGAGCAAACACTTCCTCTGATTCAATCACTTCACGAATCAAAGAGATTGTTTGTTGAGAACCGTCTTTTTTCTGAATAGTCAAGACAACTTCTGTTCCTTTCTTCCCTTTAATTAGGCGAATAGCATCGCTTAAAATCATCCCAACGATGTTTTTAGCTTCACCATTTTTCCCTTGTGCAACTTTAATGATCTTGTCACCAACTTCTAATTTATTGCTCTTCCAAGCTGGTCCGCCAACAATTAATTCAGCAATTGTAGCGTAACCTCTTTTGTCTTGTATTTTGGCTCCAATTCCTTCCATTTGTCCAGACATTTCGAATTCGAAATCCTCTTTACTTGTTGGAGAGAAGTATGTTGTGTGCGGATCGTATTGTTCTGTGAACGAGTTCATGTAAATAGAAAAATAGTTCTCGCGTTTTGTTTGTTTTATACGACGGAAATAGTCAGAAATCAAGTCTTTAACTTCTTCACGCGCCATCTTTTCTACTTCTGCAAAAGGCGTATCTTTTGTGATTTTCTTTTTCTCATCTGCCAAAGGATCTTTTATAGGTTTTATAGAAGAAGAGTTGTCTAATGTATCTTTCTTTTGACCTTTTAATTCGTCTTGCATTGAAATGATTTCTAACATCACGTTGTATTTCAAATACTTGCGCCACAAATCTTTCGCTTCGGTTTTATCTTTCGCGAATTTTGATGTTTTATAATCGATGTTGAAATTCTCTTTTTGATTGAAATCAAAAGGTTTTGACAAGGCATCCATCGAATATTTTTCAGCGTCAGCAATACGTTTGTAGATTGTGTCAACAGTAGAATTGTAGAAACCTAAGTTTTCTGATTTGTAATAATCATCTAAATTGTGATAATCTTTTTTGAATAGATCATAATCAGATTGCAATAAAAAACGTTTGCTTGGATCAATGTATTCTAAATATTTATTGAAAACATTTTCCGAAAATTTATCATCTACAGTAGCAGGTTTGTAATGTAGGTAAGTTAGGGTGTTTCGTGTATTTTTTACGATTAACTTTTCTCTTTCTTCATCTGTGTCTAACATGGGTTTGCAAAAGCAAAAAGCAAGCAAACTCATTGATAAAAACGATAGTAATACATACGTTTTTTTAATTAACATATTGCGTTGGTATTATATAAATTAATAATTTAAGACTCCTTCAAATATAAAACAAAAAAGAAATTAGAAGGAAGTTTTTTACATTTGTAAAAATGATGAATAAAAGTAAGAATAAAATATGGAAAGACCGCTAATTTTAGTTACAAATGATGATGGAGTAACTGCGCCTGGAATAAGAGCGTTGATAGAGATTGCAAAAGGATTTGGAGAAGTTTATGTTGTTGCGCCAGATAGTCCGCAAAGTGGAATGGGGCATGCGGTGACAATAAATTCGACATTGTTTTGTGATGAAATAGAAGTTGATGAAGATGTAAAAGAGTATGCGTGTTCTGGAACGCCAGTGGATTGTGTAAAATTGGCTGTTTCACAAATTTTACCTCGTAAACCAGATTTGTGTATTTCGGGAATTAATCACGGATCGAATTCGTCGGTGAATGTGATTTATTCGGGAACAATGTCTGCAGCTGTAGAAGCTGGTATAGAAGGGATTCCTGCGATAGGTTTTTCGTTGTGTGATTTTGCTTACAATGCAGATTTTAAAGCTGGAGAAGAATTTATTAAAACAATTATTGATCAAGTTTTAAAACATAAATTACCAAAAGGTGTAGTGTTGAACGTTAATATTCCGAAGTTGAAAGGACATGAAATAAAAGGAATTAAAGTTTGTCGCCAAGCTGATGCAAAATGGGAAGAAAAATTTGATAAACGTGAAGATCCTCGTGGAAGAACGTATTATTGGATGAGTGGAGAGTTTAAAAATCTTGACAAAGGTGAAGATACAGACGAACGTGCTTTAGAGGAAGGTTATGTTTCTGTTGTGCCAGTTCGTTATGATTTGACAGCCCATCATTTTTTACCAGATTTAAGAAATTGGGATTTGTTTTAAGTTTTACTTAAGCTACATTCAGAATGATAAAGCACAAAAAAGGACTTCAATTGAAGTCCTTTTTTGTGTTATATTGAAATAATTATTTTACTAATTTTTTCTCAGCGTCACGATAGAAATTTTCTTTTTGATCGTTTCCTAAAGTTTTGTAAGCTTGAATTAAGTTACGAATAACTTGACGATTTTCTGGTTGAATTTCGTACATTTTTTCAAGATAAGGAGCTGCTTCTGTAAACAAAGCTTTGCGTTTTACTTCGTTTGCATTATAAATTTCTTTCTCTTTTTTAGATGTTCCTAAATTGTTGTTCATAGTTTCAACAATTTCTTTGTCTGGTTGCAAAATAGCTAAAACTAAATTGTTATAAGACTCGAAATGTTTAGGGTTTAATTCAATCGCTTTTTTAAACAAGTTTTTAGATTCTGCTGCTTTAGAAGCGTCATCTAAATATAAAACACCTAAGTTGTAATAATTTTGCGCATCGTTTGGATTGATTTTAATCGCTTCTTCGATACGTTTTGTCATTTTATCAGCGTTTCCAGAAACTTGGTAAATTCCAGTTGCGATATTGTTGATGTCAGCATCTTTTGGATATTTTGTAGTTGCTTCTTCTACGATTGCATCGTATTTTTTTGCATTGTATAATCCATTAAGAGCTAAAACATACATATCACGGTTGTAATCTTTTGTTTGATTAGCTGATTTCCCAGTGAATCCTTTTGCTGCTAATTCTTTCAAAATCGTTAACGATTTATCGTAATCATTTGCATTGTAAAAACAGATTGCCGCTTGGTATTTATAGATATCTTCTTTTGTACCTAAAGCTTCAACTAAGTTGAAAACATTTAAGAATTTTGTTCCAGCTTCAGCAAATTGTTTTGCGTCCATTGCTTTGTTTGCAGCGTCTAATTCTTTGTTTGCTAAATTAGAAACCTCAGATTGCAACAAGAAACCATATTTTGGTTGCAAAGCAACTTCTTTTGCTTTTGCGTAATTACCACCAGCTGTAGCTTTATCTAAATCGGCTTGAGAATAGTAAAATTCGTCTTTTTTAGAGTCTTTATTTTTGACTTGCCAAACTTTACCGTTTTCGTATTTAGATAATTTTGCTAAATCTTGACTTGCTTTTGTAACGTCACCTTTAGCTAAGTTTTCTTTTGCTGATTTATTATATTTTTCAGCTAAAACTGTAGGTTCTGTCGTTAATTCTTCTGTGTTAGTTTGAGCGAATGATGTTGACATTGCTAAAACTAATCCTAAACTAAATAATAATTTTTTCATTGATTATTCATTATTTGGATCCTCAGCAGGTGTTTCTTCTGCTTGAGTTTCGTTGTTTTCGTTTGTGTTTTCTACAACAATTGGATTTCCTTCTTCATCAAGTTCTACTTCGTCTTCCAATTCTTCTTCAACTTGTACTTTTGCAATTGCTGCAATTTCATCGTTCTTTTTCAAGTTAATCAATCGAACACCTTGCGTTGCACGACCCATTACACGAATTTCATCTAAACCAGTTCTAATTGCAACTCCAGATTTATTAATAATCATTAAATCATCTTCGTCTGTAACAGCTTCAATCGCGATTAATTTTCCTGTTTTATCAGTAATATTAAGAGTTGTTACACCTTTACCACCACGATTTGTTTCACGATAATCTTCGATAGAAGAACGTTTTCCGTAACCTTGTTCAGAAACAACTAATACAGTTTCTTTTTCTACATCAGTCACAACAATCATTCCGATAACCTCATTATCTGATTGATCTCCTAAATTGATACCACGAACTCCAGAAGCTGTACGGCCCATTGGACGAACTTTTTCGTCTTCGAAACGGATAGCTTTACCATATTTAGAAGCGATCATGATTTGAGATTTCCCATCTGTTAATAATGCTTCTAATAATGTGTCACCTTCGCGAACAGTAATTGCGTTGATACCATTAACACGTGGACGAGAATAAGCTTCTAAAGATGTTTTCTTGATGATACCATTTTTAGTTACCATGATTACGTAATTATTATTTACGTATTCTTCGTTCATTAAATCATGTGTAAGGATATATGCTTTTACTTTATCATCTGGCTCGATGTTAATCAAATTCTGAATTGCACGACCTTTAGATGTTTTAGAACCTTCTGGAATTTCGTACACACGCATCCAATAACATTTTCCTTTTTCTGTAAAGAATAACATGTATTGGTGGTTAGATGCCGAAACCATATATTCTAAGAAGTCTTCGTCACGTGTTGTAGCGGCTCTATTACCAACTCCTCCACGAGATTGTTTGCGGTATTCAGAAAGTGGTGTACGTTTGATGTAACCCATGTGAGAAATCGTTAAAACAACTTGCTCATCAGGAATTAAATCTTCGATATTTAAGTCTCCACCTGCGTAATCGATATCTGTACGACGTTCGTCACCATATTTTTTACGAATTTCTAATAACTCATCTTTGATAATTTGCATACGTAAATCTTCGTTTGCTAAAATATCTTTCAAATGGTTAATCATTTTCATGATTTCTTCGTACTCTTCACGAATTTTATCAATCTCAAGACCAGTTAATGTACGTAAACGTAAATCTAAGATTGCACGTGCTTGAATTTCTGATAACTCGAAAGCTTCCATTAATCCTGTACGCGCTTCGTCTGGTGTTGCAGATTCGCGAATGATTTTAATTGCACGATCAAGATCATCTTGTGTACCGATTACTTTCATGTAACCTTCTAAGATATGAGCTCTTTCTTGTGCTTTTCTCAATTCATATTCCGTACGACGAACAATCACTTCGTGACGGTGTTCTACGAAATGATAAATCATATCTTTCAAGTTCAATTGCTCTGGTCTTCCTTTTACCAAGGCAATATTATTTACACTGAAAGATGATTGTAATTGAGTAAATTTATATAGTTTATTTAAAACAACGTTAGGAACCGCATCCATTTTAAGGACATAAACGATACGCATACCTTTACGGTCAGATTCGTCACGAATTTCAGAAATACCATCTAATTTACCATCTTTTACTAACTCAGCAGTTTTTGCAATCATATCTGCTTTGTTAACTTGATAAGGAATTTCTGTAGCAATAATACAATCGCGACCATGTACTTCTTCGAAATTAGTTTTTGCACGTAAAACAACACGTCCACGTCCAGTTTCGAAAGCTTGTTTTACACCATCGTAACCATAAATTGTACCTCCTGTTGGGAAGTCTGGTGCTTTGATGTATTGTGTTAATTCGTCAATTGTAATCTCACGATTGTCGATGTAAGCAATTGTTCCGTCAATAACTTCTGTTAAGTTATGTGGCGCCATATTTGTTGCCATACCAACTGCAATACCAGATGCACCATTTACTAATAAGTTTGGAACGCGAGTAGGTAATACAGTAGGTTCTTGGATAGTATCGTCAAAGTTTAGTTGAAAGTCAACTGTCTCTTTATCTAAATCAGCTAATAATTCGTCTGAAATTTTTTGAAGTCTTGCTTCAGTATAACGCATTGCAGCAGGTGGATCACCATCTACAGAACCGTAGTTACCTTGTCCGTCAACCAATAAGTAACGCAAAGACCAAGGTTGCGCCATACGTACCATTGTGTCGTAAACAGAAATGTCGCCATGTGGGTGGAATTTACCTAAAACTTCCCCTACAATACGTGCCGACTTTTTGTAAGAACGATTAGAAAAAACACCTAATTCATACATTCCGAATAATACTCTACGGTGTACAGGTTTTAAACCATCACGCACATCCGGAAGCGCACGAGATACGATTACCGACATCGAATAATCGATGTAAGCGGATTTCATTTCATCCTCAATGTTAATTGGGATTAGTCTTTCTCCTTCAGTCATATTGTTTTGTTATATAAGGTGGCTAATATACGAATTTTAAGCTAAAAAAAGACTGATAAAAACAAGATATTTGATGTTTTATGAAAGTTTTAAGGAAACTTTTCTAATCCTTCTAAAAATAGCTTCGTTTGATCTTCGCAAATGATATTGTTGATAAGTTTTAATTGTTATTGTTTTAATTTTCTCTTGCTTAACAAAAAAATGTTTTTATATTTGCACTTCGAAAATTACAAAGTGTAGAACGGAACGCGGTTTACTATTAATTCAGCTTTTTTGTAATTTTCTATCAATTTGATTTTTGAATTAATAATAATAACTGTATATTTGCAACCCATTCGAGTAATGGATTAGAAACTTAGTAAAGATGAGTAAGAGAACATTTCAACCAAGTAACAGAAAAAAAAGAAACAAACACGGATTCCGTGAGCGTATGGCTTCTAAAAACGGGCGCAAAGTATTAGCTGCTCGTAGAAAGAAAGGAAGAAAAGCATTAACTGTTAGTGAAGTAAGAGCTAAAAGATAATCGCTACAATTCATAAAAAATAAGCTTGAAGGTCGTTCTTTCAAGCTTTTTTTTTACATTTGTTTTAAAGACTGTAGAAAGTATGGAAGCTAAAAATGTAATTGAGTTAAGTCAATCATCTATATATCAAAGAAATCATTTAGTATTATCTGACGTTAATTTCACACTTAACGAAGGAGAATTTGTTTACCTAATCGGAAAAACAGGAAGTGGAAAAAGTAGTTTATTGAAAGTGCTTTATGGTGATTTGCCGCTTCAATCAGGACAAGGTTCTGTGGTTGGAATGGATTTGAAATCACTGAAAACAAGTAAAATTCCTGATCTTAGAAGACATTTAGGAATCGTTTTCCAGGATTTCCAATTGTTAACAGATCGTACGGTAGAGCAAAATTTAACGTTCGTGTTGAAAGCAACAGGTTGGAAGGATAAAGCGACAATCGATAAACGTATTGATGAGGTTTTAGATTCGGTAGGGATGTTGTCTAAAAAGAAAATGATGCCGTTCCGTCTTTCTGGAGGTGAGCAACAACGTGTTTCTATAGCTCGTGCATTGTTAAATCATCCTGAATTAATTTTAGCCGATGAGCCAACAGGAAATTTAGATCCAGAAACATCAAATGATATTATGGATTTGTTGCTGTCAGTATCGAAAGAAAATAATTGTGCAGTTTTGATGGCTACACACGATTACGAAATTATTCGTCGTTATCCTGCGCGTAAGGTACGTTGTGAAGACGGAAGATTATTTGAAGTTGCAGAAGCGATATCAGAATAAGATAAATTACACAATATAATTTTAAAGAAAGAGTTTACTTAGTTGTAGACTCTTTTTTTTGTTAAATAATTAACTAATGTATCAAGGTAAAAAACTTCATTTTATAAGTATGGATGTTCCATTTCCTCCCAATTATGGAGGCGTTATAGATGTTTTTTATAAATTGAAAGCATTTAATCAACTTGGGGTTGAGATTTATTTACATTTGTTTGGGTTTAACGAAACAGAAAGCGATGTTTTAAGAAAATATGCTAAAGAAGTTTATTTTTATCCAATACATCAAAAGCCTTATTATATTTTTCAGAAATATCCTATTTCAGTAAAATCTAGGGATAGCAAATTATTGTATGAACGAATTAAATCGTTGAAGGCACCTATTTTTTTTGAAAGTCTAAAAACAACATTTATTTTGAATAAATATAACCTTGAAGGTTATTCTAAATATTTGCGACTACATAATATTGAGCAAAATTATTTTTCTGGATTAGCTGTAAGCGAGAAGAATCTGGTGAAAAAAGCATTGTTTTATATTGAGGCAAAAAAATATATTCAATACGAAAATATTATCCATCAGTTTGATGAAGTTTTTACACTCTCTAAATTTGAACAAAATTATATCCAAGAAAAATACAACAAAGGAAAATTTGTGCCTGTTTTTCATGGAAATGAAACTTTTCAATCACTAAGTGAAAAAGGAAAATTTGCTTTATATCATGGAGATTTGAGAGCTTCGGACAATTGTAAAGTAGTCGATTTCTTGATAGAAGTTTTTAAAGAAATTGATTATCCTTTCGTTATTGCTTCAGGTTCTAGAGAGGATTGGGTAAAAGCAAAAATTAAAAATCATCCACATATACAATTTGTTAAATTGAAAGATTTTAATCATTTGAAAAAACTTTTCGCAAAAGCTCATCTTAATATTGCGTGGTCTTTTCAGGAATCTGGGACAAAGCTAAAAGTAATAAATGCATTATTCAATAGTCGTTTTTCGATAATTAATGAAAATGTAATAGATGATGAGAAAATTAGTGGACTTTGTGTTCAAGTTTTGAATAAATTAGAGTTGATAAAAGCTATTAATTATTTGAAAAATCAACCTTTTTTAGCGTCAAAAAAATATATAGATACGCTTGAATATGATTTGAATGATAAATTGAATGCCGAAATTATTTTGAAACAAATTTTTAATTAACTTTATGATTATGAACAGAAATCAATATGCAGATATAATTTTACAACGATTAATTGATCAAAAGGAAGAAATAAGTCAACAATATAATAGTAGCAAAGATAAGATCGGTTATTTTTGGGTTGATGATCTATTGCCAGAAGAATTAGTTTTGGAGATAAATCAAGTTTTTCCACAAGAAAAAGAAATGGTGTTGAAAAAAAGTTTGAAAGAAGATAAATATATTGCTGTTCAAATGGATCAATATCATCCTATTTTAGAAGAAATTATTTACGCTTTTCAAGATGAAAGAATCGTAAATTTGATTGCTGAGATTTGCGAAATAAAACAACCTATTCCAGATTCATCTTTGTATGCTGGAGGTTTGTCTATGATGGGAAATCGTCAATTTTTACAGCCTCATTTGGATAATTCTCACGATGCGAAAAGAGAATTGTGGCGTGTGTTGAATTTATTGTATTATGTAACGCCAGATTGGAAAGAAGAATATGGTGGTAATTTAGAAGTTTGGCCAAATGGATTGAAAAATGATCAAATTACAATTTTTAGTAAATTCAATCGATTAGCAGTAATGGCAACGCATAATGATTCTTTGCATTCGGTTTCTCCAATAAAGTTTGAAGGTTTTAGAAAATGTGTTTCAAATTATTATTTTTCTAAAGAACCTTTAAGGGAAACAGATTCTTTTCATGTGACTTCGTTTAGAGGTCGCCCAGAGCAAAAGGTTTTGGATCAAGTTTTGCAAGTTGATAATGTACTAAGAATGGGCGTTAGAAAAGTATTTAAAAAAGGAGTAGTGGAAAATCCGCATATTTATAAAAAATAAAAAAGTAGATTAAATTTTAATCTACTTTTTTATTTTTTCAA